>CAYZUV010000052.1:0-12212 GCA_964481245.1 uncultured Pseudomonadales bacterium | reverse complement strand
TTCCGGCCCCTTGCTGCCCCACCACGAGATCCGCGAGGATCACCAACTGGTCGCTGGGCGTGAGCCGCGCGCGGCGCATATCGAGCTCAGTATCACCATACTCAGGGCCTAGGCTTGCCGTCCCCGTGAGCACCGGCGTGCCGTCGCGCTTTTCCGCACCGATACGCGTGCTGGTCGAGCCTCGGGATGACGGCTCAACAAATGCACGGACTTCTTCGCCCTCGACCACCATGTTCTGGTAATGCGCACTTATGCACCCTCGCTCGAAAAACGCATCGCCAAATTGGGCCTGCAAGAGGTGAACGAACTGGCTGAAATGCGTTGGACCCTCAATCGGCGCCCCCGCAAACCCCAGGCCCTCTGCCATCTTGTCGTCATGAATGGATAGGTGCCCATCATATTCCTGATGGGCCAGCATCTGCCTGGGATGGCGAAACTCGCTGAAGATTGCGCTCATCTAAGTCCTCCTTTTCAAGCCCCATCATAACGCGATTGCTATATAGTGACCCCTCGACTCGCTATTCATTGGGATAAAAAGGACACGATGAAAGATTTATTCTCAGTCTCAGGTAAGACGGTGCTGGTGACGGGCGGCTCACGGGGCATCGGCGAGATGATCGCTGCTGGTTTTTTGGCCAATGGCGCCAAGGTCTACATCAGCTCTCGAAAGGCCGATGCCTGCCAAGCCGCCTCCGAGAGACTCATGACGGCCTATGGCGGCGAATGTATTCCCATACCCGCCGATTTATCGAAGCTAGAGGCGATTAAGATATTTGCCGACGATCTCAAAAACAGAGAAGCGAAGCTGGATGTGCTCATCAACAATGCGGGCGTCGCCTGGGGTGCGCCACTTGCTGAGTTTCCTGAAGCCGGCTGGGATAAGGTCATGGACACCAACGTCAAAGGCCCGTTTTTCCTAACGCAGCAGCTGCTGCCCATGCTTGAGGCTGCGGCAACTTTTGAGGAACCGGCTCGCATTGTGAACGTCGGCTCCATTGACGGCATCAAGACCCCGGTATTTGACAACTTCTCCTACGGTCCCTCGAAGGCGGCGATCCATCATTTGACCCGCGTTTTGGCCGCTCACCTCATCAAGCGCAATATTATTGTGAATGGCATTGCGCCCGGACCCTTCCCCACCTGGATGTTATCGACCGGTGTTGGCGGAGGGGGCGATGTGGACAATACCGATTGGGATGCCGTGGGCAAAGGCAATCCGCGGGGGCGCGTTGGCACAGCCGAGGACATCGCGGGCCTTGCAATCTTTCTAAGTTCAAAAGCGAGCGGTTTCACAGTGGGCGACGTCATTACTTGCGATGGCGGCAGTGTCGTGTCCTAGGCAGCGTCGAAGAATCGATGTTTCGGCATGGCGCGTTCTGTGCGATGCTCGCTGGGAACGTTTCGTACTGAATCAACCTTTTTGCAACTCGAATGGATGTGGAGATAACTCATGAGTGAAGAACAAGCAGTCATCGTTGAACGTCGGGGCGGCGTGATGGTTATTACCCTGAATCGGCCGGACGCCATGAATGCCATCAACGGCGCCCTATCCAATGGGCTTTGGAATGCCGTTCAGGAACTGGATTCGGACGACTCGCTCGTCGCCGGCGTCATCACTGGCAGTGGTCGAGCCTTTTGTGCCGGCATGGATCTTAAAGCGTTCGCCCGCGGTGAGGACATTGGCCCCCTCAATACGTTTGTGCGATCAGGCGCGAACAAGCCCCTGATCGCAGCGGTGAATGGGTTCGCGCTCGCAGGGGGCTGCGAAATCATGTTGACCTGCGATTTAATCGTCGCCGCCAAAGGTGCCAAGATCGGTATTCGCGAAGTCAAAGTCGGCTTGTTCGCGGCCGCAGGTGGCGTCTTCCGACTCCCCGCTCGGGTCGGCTATGCCAAAGCAATGGAAATGGCCTTAACGGGCGAGCCCATCACGGCTGAAGAAGCGATGGACGCAGGCATGCTGAGCGCGCTCACAGAACCTGGCGAAGCGCTGGATGCGGCCATCGCCTTGGCTGAACGCATTGCCGAAAATGCGCCTCTAGCCGTCGCGGCCTCAAAAACGCTTGTCCGCGCAGCCTCCATGGGGGTTGAAGAGGATAAGCTTTGGGAGATGCAGGTACCACTTCAAAAAACCGTCTTCAGCTCTAACGATGCCAAGGAAGGGCCTGTCGCTTTTGCAGAGAAACGCGCCCCGAATTGGACGGGCACCTAGCCTTCAGCATTGGCGGGTTGATCCACGGGTTTTGCGCTTTTTGATTTGATCCGTGTTACTAGAAAGGGGCTTCGGCCCCTTTTTTGTTTTTAAATTCATTCTCTCCCAAGAGGCCGAAGGCGCAGCACACAAAGTGAGCAAGTCAGGTTAGGGTTCATAGGAAAGTTTGTAATCACTAAAGTCAAAAGGCTTCAAACAACAAGACCAGGCGAAACGACTGACTGTAGGGTTAAACTCGTTATGGTGAGCAAAACACCCCACGACCGAAACCGGAACAAGGAGAAATCATGAACCCAGAGCAAGTGGCGTTAAGCGAGATTGATGTCAGCCGACCTGAGCGATTCAAAGAGGACTCTTGGCGCCCCTGGTTTGCGAGGCTACGAAAAGAAGCCCCCGTTCACTATCTTGAGGACAGCGTGAATGGCCCCTATTGGTCGGTGACGAGTCACCAACTGATCAAGGAGGTTGACACCAACCATCAGGTATTCTCATCGGAGAAAGGCGGCATCGCGATCGTAGATCCGTATGTCACGGAAGCGAACCAAATACAGGGCCAGAGTTTTATCACCATGGATGAACCCCAACACATGGTGCAGCGGTCTGCGGTGGCACCCAGTGTTGCGCCTCGCAACCTCGCTGAGCTTGAGCCTCTCATTCGAGAGCGAGCCGCTGACATTCTCGATCATTTACCCATTGGCGAAACCTTCAACTGGGTGCAGGAAGTGTCCATCGAACTCACGGCGCGCATGCTCGCCACCTTATTTGGCTTTCCGTATGAGGATCGGCGCAAGCTGGTGCACTGGTCGGACCTGGCCACTGCGGTGCCTGAGGTGACAGGTGATGATTCCATCGACATGAAAAGTCGCTATGAGGAATTAATGGGTGCAGCGGCCGCGTTCTACCAGCTTTGGGCGGAACGCGCCCAGGAACCGCCGAAGTTTGATCTCATCTCGATGCTTATCCATAACGAGGCAACATCTAAGCTCAACGAGAACCCTGAGCAGTTCCTCGGCAACATTCTGCTCTTGATCGTTGGCGGCAACGACACCACTCGGAATTCAATCTCTGGCGGCGTGGTAGCTTTGAATCAGTATCCAGAGGAGTACCAAAAGCTGCGCGACAACCCAGGGCTCATCCCAAACATGGTGTCAGAGATGGTGCGCTGGCAAACGCCCGTGATCCACATGCGGCGTACCGCGCTCAGCGACTTTGAACTCGGCGGAAAATCGATCAAAGCGGGCGATAAAGTGGTGATGTGGTATTTGTCTGGGAACCGCGATGAATCGGTGTTTGAAGATCCTGATCGGTTAATCATTGATCGTAAGAATGCCCGGGCCCACGTATCCTTCGGCTTCGGTGTGCATCGTTGTATGGGCAATCGGCTGGCGGAGATGCAATTGCGCATTCTCTGGGAAGAAATCATGAAGCGGTTTCGCCATATCGAGGTGGTCGGCGATGTGGAGCGGCTGCCCAATAACTTTATTCGTGGCATCAAGGATGTGCCCGTGAGGTTGCATCCGCTGTAGGCCTCGGTCTCGGGCATTAAGTGCAGAATCTAGGAGCATAACGGAAGGCATCATGATCAAGAAAATACTCGTCTTCTTCAGCCTCGCACTGCTGGTGCTTGCGGTCGTGATCAGCATCAGAACATGGCTTCATCAGCCGGATACTCGAGAAGTTCAGGACGTTGTTGCAATTGATTTGGATGAGGCCGCCATTGCAGGGCGCCTGGCCGAAGCCATTCGTTTTAAAACAGTGTCCAATCAGAACGTGGATGATCTCGATGCCGAGGCGTTTGAGGGCTTTATTGAATGGGTTGCCCTCAGCTACCCGTCAGTTCACGAGACGCTAAGCCTTGAGCGATTTGGGTACACCCTACTCTACCGCTGGCAGGGCCGCGATCCGAGCCTGCAACCCGTTCTCCTCACCGGACACTATGATGTCGTGCCCGTGATCCCTGGTACCGAGGCCCAATGGCAGGTGGCACCGTTTGCTGGCGAGATAGAGGATGGCGTCATTTGGGGCCGGGGTGCGCTAGATGACAAAAGTGGTGTCATCGGCATCCTTGAAGCGGTGGCCTACCTCATCAATCAAGGTGCGCAGCCCGAGCGCACGGTCTATCTCAGCTTCGGTCACGATGAGGAAGTGGGCGGCGGTCGCGGTGCAGGGGCCGTCACTCAGCACTTGCGCACTGCGGGTATTCAGCTGGCGTGGAGCCTAGACGAAGGCTCATTCTTGTTCGATGGCTTGTTCCCCGGTGTAGAGCCGCTGATGGCACCGATCAATGTCGCAGAAAAAGGCAGTTTGACACTGGATGTCGTGGCCCTTGCCGCGGGCGGTCACAGCTCGATGCCTCCCAGTACCACGGCGGTAGGCAAACTCGCCAAGGCAATAACCAAACTGGAATCGAATCCTGTCCCGGGCGGGCTTTCGGGATTGTCCGGCGCTATGTTTGATGAAATCAGTCGCCATATGCCTTTCGGTCAGCGGCTTTTATTTGCCAATACTTGGTTATTTTCAGGGGTCATTGATTCCGTTCTGAGCGAAGTGACTTTTGCCAATGCCATGCTTCGCACCACCACGGCACCCACGATGCTCTCTGGAAGCGTGAAGACCAATGTGTTGCCCATTGAGGCCATCGCAACCGTCAACTTTCGAATTCATCCCCGGGACTCAGTTGAGAGTGTCACGGCTTATGTGAGCGATCTGCTCGCTTCTGACGACCTCGAGATTCGCCCTCGCGGTGGCGTCAACGCCTCAGCCGTCTCGAGTTGGGAGAGTGCCGGATATAACGCGATTCAAAAAAGTCTAAGTGAAGTACACGGAGACATTGTTTCCATGCCCGGCCTCATGATTGCCGGGTCTGATAGCAAGCACTATGGCCAAGTCGCGGATGATGCGTACCGCTTCAATCCTTTCACCGTCACGCAAGCCGATCTCACTGGATTTCACGGCACCAATGAAAGAATCTCTGTGAGCAATCTGGCCGATGGCGTTCGAGCCTATATCCGCATTCTGGTCAATGGCGCTGGGGCCCATTAACGCCCTGTTTAGCAGGGTGGTCAGCAGAACGCTGAGCGACACTCGATTGCTACTATCAGGCCAGTGCTTAAAGCGAGTCATCGATCCTCAACGTATTCATTAGATTCTGCCCAGCTTAAGATTTCGCGAGGCAGAGCAAAGCGCGGCGCCTCTGAGCGCCTGGACGCGATAAGCCGTGCGAATATTGCGCCAGACGCGCTCCGCGGACCAGGTTTTCTAGCAACCCATCGAGAGACCCTCTAAGATTCGCGCATCCACAAGTGGGCGATCACCATGCGCGATCGACGAACCAAAATTATCTGTAGCATTGGCCCAGCCACACACAGCTTTGAGCAGCTGAAAAAGCTGCACGATGCGGGAATGGACGTCGCGCGCATCAACATGTCGCACGCGAGCCACGAGGTGGCTGCCGAAATCATCCACTGGCTCAAAACACTGAATCGTCAGGTTCGGTACCCCGTACCGGTGCTGCTCGACACCCAGGGCCCTGAGATCAGAACAGGTGAGCTCGAGACGCCCATGACCTTGGACCAACATGAAGAGGTCTGGCTCAGCGTCACTGAGACAACGAAAAAGAAAAACCGCACGATCACGGTGAACTACCCTGAGCTCATCGACATCCTGGGAATCGGTCAACGGGTGACCTTAGACAACGGCTTGATCAATCTCGAAGTCATCGAGAAATTAGACCGTCAGCTTCGATGTTTAGTCATCGATGGCGGCGTGCTAAGCAGCCGCAAGCACGTGAATCTGCCCGGCGTCCACGTGAACCTCCCCTCAATCACCGACAAAGACCGCGAAGACATCGCCTTTGGTCTCGCCCAAGACATTGACTACATCGCGCTCTCCTTCGTGCGCGAAGCGAGCGACGTTGACGCCTGCCGGGCGCTGCTCGGTCGCAAGGCCAACAACATCAAAATTATTGCCAAGATCGAGGATCAAGAGGGCGTCGCCCACATCCACGACATCGTGCGCACGGCGGATGGCGTTATGGTGGCGCGCGGTGATTTAGGCATTGAGACCAACATTGCAGACCTACCCAACATCCAGCGACGCATCGTACATTCCGCTGCACGCTGGGGTCGTCGCTCGATTGTGGCGACCCATATGCTCGAATCCATGATCGATCATCCCATCCCCACCAGGGCGGAAGTCACTGACGTTGCGAACGCGATCTATGAAGGAGCCGATGCCATCATGCTGTCCGGGGAAACCAGCATTGGTAAATACCCGGTGCGATGTGTGGCACAGCTCAATGCCATTGCCGAACGCACCGAGCTTTGGCCAGGGTTGGGTTATGAGAAGGATTTGGAGCCTGCAGGCGACAAGCAACACATCGCCATCAACGCAGTCTCGCTAGCCGAAGATCTCAATGCGGCTGGGGTGGTGGTGATTACGCGGCGCGGCATCACGGCCGATCTCGTCACCAATGCGCGGCCAAGCAAGGTTCGCGTGTTCGCCTTTACGAACCACAGCCAAACTCGGCGGCGGCTGGCGCTGAATCGCGCCGTTTACGCGCACCGAATTGAATTCAGCAAAGAGCCGGAGAAAACGTTGCAGCGGGCGCTCTCCATCTTGAAGTCAAGAGAAGGCCTCAATACGGGCGACAAGGTGGTGGTGATCTCGGACGTCTTAGCTGAAGGGAATTCGGATGCTATTCAGCTACGGCACCTGGACTAATCACGCCGTAGCATCTGCTCACTCACTCAGCAGGTTCATCACGCTCAGCTTGTTCCAATCAAAAAGAATTCAGGGCAAGATTTACCCAGTAAATAGGGCTGCTTATTCAACCGGTGAAAAAAAAATGCCTCCAAACACTGGTCCTAACCGCGATACTCACGGGCACGACATCACTCGCATTGGGACAAGACTCTTTTTCTTGGGATGTGGATGGCGACGGCAAGCAAACCCCGCTGACTGATGGCCTGCTCGTTATCCGTTACCTTTTCGGATTCACTGGGCCATCACTCATACAGGGTGCAGTGGACGATCAAGCGCTCAGGCAGGATCCTACAGCGATCTCGGCCTATCTCGACGACAATCAGGCGCTCCTCGATGTGGATGGTGATGGGAAAGCCGCGCCACTCTCAGATGGTTTGATCGTCATCCGCTATCTTTTTGGGTTCAGCGGCGAATCATTGATACAAAACGCGCTGACGCAGAATGCCTCCAGAACCACGTCTAATCTGATCGAGGCATATCTTGCTTCTCATTCCGCTGAAAGCAGCGGGAATGGTGGCAATGAACCAACCCCTCAATCAAAAACGCTCTTCGAGACAGATATCTCAGCACTACTGCTCAGTCGATGCCTTGGCTGCCATTATGAAGGAGGCCCCGCAACGGCGACCCCGCTGCGTTACGTTCCTCAATCCGACCCAGACTATCTCACCAAGAACTACGACGTACTGGTCAACTACATCACTGCGAATACAAGTAGAGGAGAGACTTTGCTGGCCAAAGCAAGCGGAGGCACAGCCCACGGCGGCGGCCCAGTATTAGACAGCAGCAAAGATGAATACGCCGCGTTAAGTCGGTTTGTAGATTTAGTCACCGAGGAAAAGAGTGCCGGCGAAAATGACTCTGAACCCGTGTCGAACGCGCACACCACGTTTTTCAAATCCTCTAAGCTACTAGCTGCAGATGCCACCCTTCGCCGTGCGACCATGCTGCTCCTTGGACGCAACCCCTCTCCCGCCGAGCGTGACCGTTTGGGTGAGGGCGCGAGCCAAGATTTGCGTGCCGCTATTCGTATGGCAACCCAAAGCCCTGAATTTCATGAATTTCTCATTCGAGGGGCGAACGACAGACTCTTGACGGACGCCTTCGTTGAGGGCATTCCAATCGAACAAGCCTCGATTGAAGGCAACGGCTTCTACCCTTTGGGTACCAATGCGCACGCAAACGCACAAGCTAAAGCCGGCGAACGTTTTTTTCACTGGCCAAAATACAACCATTGGCGATGGGGCCTAGCGAGGGCACCGCTCGAACTTATTGCGCATATTGTCGACAACGACCTGGACTACAGAGAGGTGCTGACTGCCGATTACACCATGATGAACTATG
The DNA here is from genome assembly GCA_964481245.1 of uncultured Pseudomonadales bacterium. GTDB lineage: Bacteria > Pseudomonadota > Gammaproteobacteria > Pseudomonadales > Azotimanducaceae > UBA9926. The sequence goes on along the minus strand of CAYZUV010000052.1, from coordinate 3,895 downwards.
CGGTGAATGACTTCCTAAATGGGGGCGCTGAGTTTGATCCTGTCGATCCCGAGACGTTTACCTACTGCCAGTCTCAGCCCGATGAGCCCTGCTACGACCACCGGCAATTCAAACCCGCGAAGAACAAGGGCCAGTCACTCTTGACGGAAGACCTCCAAGTCATGGAAACGGAGTTCCAATCGCAGCGCATTACACAGCACGCAGATTTTATCCAGTATCCACACGCAGGGGTCCTCAACACACAGGCGTTTCTTAATCGCTATCCCAGCACCGAGACGAATCGAAACCGAGCGCGCGCCAGATGGACCTTCTATCACTTTCTTGGGATAGATATTGAGAAATCTGCGCCGCGAACCACAGACCCGGTCGCACTCGCTGATACCGACAATCCAACCTTGAAAAATCCAGCATGCACCGTATGTCACCAGGTTCTGGATCCTGTGGCGGGGGCTTTCCAGCATTATGGGGATGTTGGCTACTACAACGAGTCTTGGGGTGGGCTAGACGCGCTTCCATATAACTATAAGTCCGCGGTGCCTGACCCAGCTCAAAGTCCAACTTTTATCGATGGCAAAGAGTTCGTCGTCGAGAACGAAGAATTTGGCCCTGTCTTCGAGACAACTTTCGACAGTCCCGCCCAGACGGTCTACATCCGTGTGGAATTCACCAACGATTATGCGGATGAAGGGGGTGACCGAAACGCGTTTTTTGATTCCTTGAGTTTGGAGGGCGCCTCTCAAAGCCTGACCATCGAGTTCGAGAATCTACCCGAAGGCTGGCGCTCGCACGGCTGCGGAGGCCCTCAGTGGCAGGCCTACGGCCAATATTGTCAGGGTGGTGTGGTGTTTCCAGTCGATCTTGATAACTCAGGCGAATATACCCTGCAATTGAAATTGAGAGGCGACCAATACGGCGGCGACCCTGTTCGTGTATTGGTATCTGTAGACTCCGATGCCTTAGGGCCTGACGCACTCAGATATGCAGAGGGTGATACATGGTACAAGGACATGCGCCTGCCAGGATTTCTTTCGAGCACCGTAGCTACGGGTGAACCCAGCCTGCAATGGTTGGCTGATCAATTGGTCAAGGATCCCTGGTTCGCGGAAGCGGCCATCAAATTTTGGTGGCCGAGCCTCATGGGCACTGAAATCGTCGCCGCGCCAGAAGTCATTGATGATGAGCAATTTGATAACAAACTTGCCCTATATGAGGCTCAGCAAAGCTATATCAAAGACATGGCCGGTCAATTCAGCGTAGGCATTGCTGGAGGTGTCCCCTTTAATGGCCGCGACTTGATCATTGAGCTTTTAGTCAGTCCTTGGTTTCGGCTGATCGAGCTTGCCGAACCCGATGTCGCGGCAAACCCATTAGGCGGTCGTAGACTGCTCACGCCAGAGGAACTCGAGGCAAAGTTTCAACAACTCTCTGGCTTTTATTGGGGCAATGCCAACGATGAATTTCAGGAGTGGCACATCAGCGGCCGTTACACTCGACTTGCTGAAGAATTCCAAATTCTGTACGGAGGTATCGACTCGCGCAACGTAACTAAGCGCACCGAGCAAATCACGCCACTCATGTTCAATATTGCGGAGAAGCTCGCGCTGGAAACCGCTTGCGAAGTTGTCATCCGCGATTTTCAAGCAATGCCCGAAGCTCGCCGAATTCTAAAACGCGTTGATGCGCTTACGACGCCAGAGCGCACCTTCCTCGCACGCACCCGAGCGGATATTCCCTCTTCGGCCTTTGATACTGTGATTGAGTTCAGCACAGCCCTCAGCGCCGGCGAAGTTTTGGTCCACGTGAGCTTTTTGAACCACTTCGGAGACGAAAATGGCTCTCGTAATGCACGATTCGATCAGTTGGTTCTTGTCGCGCCTGACGGCGCCGAGACCATCATCGAATTTGAATCACCACCCTCGGGCACGCAAATAAACGGCTGTGGCCATACGGACGAGACGTACCATCAATTGAGCTGCAATGGGAGCATTGAAGTTCCGATCCCCATTAGCGTCAGCGGCGATTACTCTATCCGCTTGGTCGCTGCGGGGGAACAGTACGGCGATGAACCCGTCAAAGTTGCGCTTGCACTCACCGATAGCGATTCCGGTGAACCGAGCCTCAAAGCGCAAATTGTCGATCTCCACCACCAGCTTCTTGGTGAGGTTTTGACCATCGATCATGAGGAAATAGCAGCAACTTATGAATTGTTGCGGGACTCTTTTATTTCGCGGAAATCTGATGGGTTGAATCGAGTTGATGAGTGGCCCAGCCAATCCTGCCCCAATCACGCATGGAGGGATACCAATCTCAACGGAGAAGATCCTTCCTACATGAAGGGTTCATGGATCAATGTGCTGACCTACCTGATGACGGATTTTCGCTTTTTACATGAGTAACGAGGCGGAAACATAAATGAGAAAACCATGAAGCGAAGAACATTCATTCAAGCATTAAGCGCTGCCGGCGCCCTGGGCTTCATGGGTCCTGACGCAGCAAAAGCATTGGTGCCTAACGGCTACACAGGCCCTCTGCTTCTGCAGGTGCAAGCTGACGGGGGATGGGATGTCACCAGCTATTGCGACCCCAAGACCAATCAACCCGGAGCGCCGATCATCACCAATTGGTCAAAATCGCTTGAGCCCGGTCAAGCGGGCGGTATTACTTACGCCCCGTTCGCGAATAACGAATGGTTTTTCAAACGCCACCATCAGCGCATGTTGGTCATTAATGGTATCGATCTTCAAACGAACTCGCACACCACAGGTGTGCTTCACAATTGGAGTGGGCGTAACGCTGAAGGCTACCCTAGCTTGACTGCACTCTTTGCGGCTCATCACGCCCCCGATGTCCCCATGCCGTACATCAATTTCGGGGGGTTTGGTGCCACGGAAAATGTCATTGGCTTTACGCGTCTCCAAGATAATCCTGAACTACTCAAGAGCGTGCTCGACCCTAACCTTAATTTCTACCATCGACCGAACGAGCATTGGGATTACGAAGGCCCCGTCACCCTCCGACGAAATGAGGATCTTAGCCTCATTCAGCGTTATCGCAGTCATCGGCAAGAGCGGTTGACTTCGAGCATTCCTGCACAGACCCGGGAGTTCAACAATCTAAATGCCTACATTGATGCTGTTCAAAACAGAGAGCCACTGAGACAGTTCTCGCCGTATCTGCCTGATGAGGAGGAAACCGCAGCGCCGATTGAAATGATGCATACCAACCTCAAGGCGCAAGTTCAGATCATTAGCGCCGCATTCGCTGCAGGCGTGACCGGCGCCGCCGATTTGCAATTGGGGGGATTTGATACTCACGACAAACATGACGATCTCCATGCACCCTTACTAACTTACTTGAACGAGTCAATTGACCTTATCTGGCAGCTGGCGGAGCAAGGGGGTTATGCTGATCGACTCACGGTTGTCATCGGTTCCGATTTTTCAAGAACGCCCCATTACAACTCACAGGATGGTAAAGACCATTGGCCCATCGGTTCAGTGATTGTCATGCAAGATCATCCTTCCTGGGGAAGTCAAAGCGTCGGGTTTACTGATGAAGGGCACAATGCTTTACGAGTAGACCCAGCAACCATGTTGAAAGACGCCAATCAAGGAACGATCTTGTACCCCAAGCATGTGCATCAAACACTGCGGCGCTTGACGGGTCTTGAGAACACCGCTTTGGACTTCAACTTCCCTTTCAGAAGCACACCGGTACTGCCCATTTTTAATGCCTAAATCTTCGGCATTTAGCTGAGCTCTAGTCCCTTAGCCTAGGCGCAATCAAGACGGAGGTTGTGCCAGCAACATCGTCTGAGCGCTAATGCGAAATTCGGAATCTCTCGATCTGGATATCGTCCTCACCAATGTCCGCGAAGTTGTCATCCACGCGACCT
>CAYZUV010000051.1:0-12379 GCA_964481245.1 uncultured Pseudomonadales bacterium | reverse complement strand
ACGGCAATGACTTTGGTTTTTGGCCGATGTTGTTTGGCGGATTGTTCTTGTATGTCGCCTATTACGGTCTCGACCAAAGCCAGGCGCAAAGGTTGCTGACGGCACAGTCAGAACGCTCAGGCCAATGGGCGTTGGCGTTGAATGGCTTTTTGAGACTGCCGCTGGTCTGTCTTTACTGCGCACTTGGGGTTGGTCTTGCGATGTACGCGAGCGAAAACCCGCAATTTATCGATCTCTTGCCACAAAAACCTTCCGGGCCCGATTTTAATATGGCTTTGCCTCGGTACATGATCGAAACCCTAGGGCCGGGTTGGCTGGGTCTCGCCTTCATTGCTCTTTTAGCGGCCGCCATGTCATCACTTGATTCTGTGTTGAACGCCCTGAGCGCCACCACAGTGAGTGACTTTTTGATGCCGAGTCGGTGGGGGCATCGGCAACCTAAAACTCGATGGATAGGGATCGCCAAGGCCATGACGCTCCTTTGGGGCAGCCTTGCGATGCTGCTGGCGTTTTGGGTGGATGACATTTCGCCATCGATCCTGGTGGCCATCAACAAAATAGGCTCGTTGTTTAACGGACCCATCCTGGGGGTTTTTGCCCTCGCTTTATTGACTCGCAGGGTAACGGGTCGCGCAGTGCGAATGGGGCTGGTTGTGGGATTCGGCGCAAACCTCCTGACTTGGCTACTCTTGCCAGGTGTTTCTTGGCTCTGGTGGAATGTCCTTGGTGCGCTGGTGTGCATCGCCACTGCGGCTTTGTTTTCCCTAATCTCCCGCACATCTGGGCATGGTTCGTGGTCCCTCTCGGATCCGACAGTTCGTGGTGTCTCCTTGCTTGGTCAGAGCCGGACATTGGTGATGGGACTCTGCGGTTACTTCGTCTTTATGGTGCTGGTGTTCAGTCAACTAGAGCCATTCGTTGACTGGGTCGCGGGAAGCAAATCATGAGCGTTCGATTCAAGATTTGATTTACGCTCCATTGATGCCTCACCTAAGATATCGATCGCTGATGCCATCGGTCAAAGGAAAGGGGAAGCATGATCAAACAGTTGCAAGATAAGACATTACTCCGAGAGCAGGCCTACATAAATGGGGCATGGATTGCCTCAGATTCTGGCGAAACCGTTGCTGTGGTGAATCCATCGACGGGCGAAACGGTGGCCAAGGTGCCACGCTGCGGTGGCGAGGAAACCGCACGCGCGATCGAGGCAGCAAATCGTGCATTGAAGCCCTGGCAGCGAAAAACCGCGAAAGCGCGTGCCGATCTTTTGCGCGCTTGGTTTGACGCCATGATGACACATCAAGAAGATCTTGCGATGATCTTAACGGCTGAGCAGGGTAAACCTCTGGCCGAAGCGCGCGGTGAAATCGCCTATGGCGCAGGCTATATCGAATGGTTTGCTGAGGAAGCCAAACGAATTTACGGGGACACCATCGCCCCGCCCTCAAACGATAAACGCATCGTCTGTATCAAGCAGCCGATTGGTGTTGTCGCCTGCATCACCCCTTGGAATTTCCCCAATGCGATGTTGACGCGAAAGCTGGCACCCGCGCTAGCCGCAGGTTGCACCGTGGTGTGTAAACCGGCCAATGCCACACCCCTTTCAGCTTATGCGATTGCCGAACTCGCACATCGCGTGGGCATCCCACCTGGGGTCATTAATGTGGTTACCGGCAATACCGCCGCCATTGGCGCTGAAATGACTTCGAACCCCGTGGTCAGGAAACTCAGTTTCACGGGGTCCACCGAGGTTGGAAAGGAACTAATGGCCGCGTGCGCGGGCACCATGAAGCGCACCTCCATGGAGCTTGGGGGCAATGCGCCGTTTATTGTGTTTGATGACGCGGATCTAGATGCGGCGGTCCAAGGCGCTATATTGAGCAAATTTCGTAATGCGGGTCAGACCTGTGTTTGTACCAATCGGATTCTTGTGCAAGCGTCCATTGCGGATGCCTTCATCGAAAAGTTCCGAGTCGCCGTGGCGGAACTCTCAGTGGGCGATGGCTTCGCTGATGGCGTAACCATCGGCCCACTGATTGATCAAGGCGCGGCAAACGATGTGAAGACATTCATTGAGGACGCGGTTGCCCGCGGCGCTGAGGCTTGGGTTTCGAGTCACCATCAAAACGTTCGAGGTGGCAGCTTCATCGCGCCAACGATCCTTACCCGTGCATCCAAGGAGATGCGAGTGTTCTCCGAGGAGATCTTTGGCCCCGTGGCGCCAATTTTCGTTTTCGACTCGGAGGAAGAAGCGATCGAGCTCGCCAACGATACCAATGTAGGCCTTGCGTGTTACTTCTATGGGCGAGACATCGGGCGGATCTGGCGAGTTGCCGAAGCGCTAGAGTACGGCATCATCGGTATAAATGAGGGGCTGATCTCGAATCCGATGGCGCCCTTCGGTGGGGTAAAAGAGTCCGGGCAGGGACGAGAGGGTTCAAAGTATGGCTTGGATGATTACCTAGAACTTAAGTACCTCTGCATGGGCGGAATCGAGTAGGGGGAACTAAACCAACTGCACCTAGGAATCTGCGCACAAATCAATTAAGTAAGCGGTCAAATGTTGGCTGTGTGAAGCCAGGCATCGGACCGATGACACCTCGAAGAGACAGATATCTGTAAGCGCTGGAGGTGAGCCCATGGAAGCGTATCGTCATTGAACTCGGTTAGATAAACGCGTATACAGAGATCTGGTTGTTCCACAGTAAAAGAGGACCTCGCTATGAAGGCTGCCGTTTTTCAAGAAGCGCACAAACCGCTCACGATAGAAGATGTCGATATTATTGATCCCCGCGCGGGTGAAGTGTTGGTGCGTACCTCGTGCTCCGGGGTGTGTCATTCCGATCTTCATTTCGTCGATGGCCTCTGGCAACTGCCCACCAGCTGCGTGTTAGGTCACGAGGCGGCAGGTGTGGTTGAGGCAGTTGGGGAAGGCGTCACCTATGTTCAGCCCGGTGATCGCGTCATCATGAGTTTCAGGCCATTCTGCGGCACTTGCTACTATTGCTTGAGCGGGCGGCCTAACTTGTGCAACGACCCCTCGCACAGTGCAGCGCAAGCGCAGCGACTGAGCTGGAAGGGGCAGCCCATCTTGCAATTTGCATCCGTGGGTTCCTTTGCCGAGATGATGGTGACTTCGGAGAAAGGCATCGTGAAGATCCCCGATGAAATGCCCATGGCGGAGGCCGCTTTGATTGGTTGCGGCGTGATGACCGGGGTTGGTGCCGCGCTCTACACCGCGCAAGTGCCCGGTGGTGCAACGGTTGCCGTGATTGGTTGCGGTGGTATTGGCCTTAACATCATCCAGGGTTGCAAAATTGCGGGTGCTGCCAAGATCGTTGCGATCGATATCATTGACTCGAAGCTTGATATGGCGACCCGATTCGGTGCGACCCACACCATTAATTCAAAAGATAACAACCTTGACGAAGCCATTATGGAAATCACGGGCGGCCAGGGTGTTGAGTACTCCTTCGAGGCCATTGGCGTGCCGGCAGCGGCGACTCAAGCCTTCAATATCTTGCGTCCGGGTGGCACCTGCACCGTGGTGGGTATGCACCCCTTAGGTTCAGAGATTGCATTTCCTGGTCCAGCCTTCCTGCAGGAGAAGAAAGTCTTGGGATGCATGTACGGTTCAACACGATTCCGCGAACATATGCCCAAGTTGATCGATCTTTTCTTGCAAGATCGATTGGATCTCACGAGTCTCGTTTCACGTCGACTGAAGCTTGAGGATGTCAATGAAGCATTCCGCTCGATGAAGGCCGGCGAAGTTGCACGCTCTGTGCTGGAATTCGAATAAGCGACTAAACCACACATCCTTGCTTCGAAGTTGAAAGGGGGCGAGGGTGAGCCGCTGCAGCAAGAGTTGAGGAAGAGCGCCACGGCGCTCTTTTTTTTGGTCCTCAGTGCTCACGGTGGCTGCTAAACTGAAGTCATGAAGCGTTACTGTCTTTTATTGAGCTGCGTGGCCTCGCTCGCCTTCTTTCTGCCCGTATCGGCTGCGCCCGTGTTGATTGAGTGTATTTCGGAGACGGGGGAAGCGTCTGCGACGTTCTGGGACGATCTCGCCAGTGCCGCTCGTGGCCAGGCTGATCCAGATCGGGTCCGAGGCTACGAGGACAATGCCCGTTTTTGTCGTTCAGCAGAGTTTGGACGCAAGGTTACGTTGGTCTTCGATCAAGGATCCGATGCAAAAGTTGAGGGCGAGCTTGAATATTGGACCATCTGCGGTGCACTTCATGAGACCGAGAACATCACCATTACTCAGTCGAAGCGCGAGATCACCGCTGCCTACTATCACGATGCGTCAAGGCGAATGCGTTATTTCAGGGTGGCCCCTGATGCCGGCACGGGCGGGTTTGGCACCCGACGAGACTTTGAATGTCGGCAACGACGAGTGGAGCGTTCGGGTCAGCTCTTCTAGCGCTTAAGCATTAGCTCGCCGACCTGTCGTGATGGGTTAGCATCTAGAAGATGGCCCGGCAGATCGCTCGCCAGTCACTGTGTGACGCGCTGACTTGCTTTGGTTTTGCGCGAGCCGAGCCCATCTTGGCCAACACCAAGGCTCTTTGGCACATGCTTTTTTTTGCATGGTGGACGTGCTGGACGGAGTCGCCTGACCGCGTGAGAGGTATTGAAGGTCGCCGTAAATCGTCTGTCCGTGCTTTGAAATGAATGAGTAGACCCGTTCAATTGAGTGACTCCAAACCAAGTGCAACCGTTTGAATTGCTCGAAGCAGAAAAGATCGATATGGTCGATTGAGGTCGCGACATCACTGCTTGGTTGGATTGAACGTTGGTGCCGGAGCGGGGCCTAAATGAACGGACTAACGGATTGGGTGGTCTCGTGCTGGGGTTCGCAGGTGATGTTTGATGCAAAGGCTGATGGATGAGTCCTCAAAGTTGCCTGACGGGCGAAGGCGCCCGATCGACATTGCATGGGGACGCTGAGTACTTCGGCGATGATAGCCGACACGGAAAAAACGAAGGAGAACGGAATGACAGCATTGGTTGAACGTGAAGATCGGGACGGTGTGGCCTATCTCTTTTTAAACCGTCCGGACAAATTAAACGCGTTAAACGTGGCGCTGTTCTCTGAGCTCGAAGCCCACGTGGATCGGCTGGCGACTGAAACGGATACCATGGGGGCTGTGGTGGTCTCTGGCCGTGGCCGGTGTTTTTCCGCAGGACACGATCTGAAAGACATTGGTGCGGGTGAAAAGCTGCCCCGGCCGAATTTCCAAGCGCATGTCATTGCAGGGTTAGCGGGCCTCCCGCAACCTGTCATCTCCGCAGTTCACAGTCACTGCTATACCGGGGCGCTGGAACTCGCGCTGGCAGGTGATCTTATTCTTGCAGCAGACGACGCAAAATTTGCCGACACGCATGCGAAGTGGGCTTTGACCCCGGTCTGGGGAATGAGCCAGAGGCTACCTCGGCGGATTGGTAAAACGAAGGCGATGGAGATGATGCTCACTGCGAGAACCGTCGGCGCAGAAGAAGCTGCGGCGTTGCAGCTTGCGAATGCGGTTCTGCCTACAGAAGGGTTCATGGATCATGTTCACGCTTACTGTCAAAGCATGCTCGAGCTTTCCTGGTTTTCGCTGCGGGCGAACAAGCGCCTTGTGGATGACACAGATGGTATGGCCCTCGATGCGGGGCTGGCTCATGAGATTTTCAAGAGCGAGGGGCGAGGGCCTGATATGGCGGAACGCATCGGGGGATTTGGTAAAAAGTAGCGCTGGCGCTCGTCGCGACGTCTCACCTGTGGCTGACCCTATGAAGTAGTGGGCGTCTTTTAAAGGCTCGAGCCTCGAAAGGCAGGCGTTACTCGCGTAAGAGACCTCACGCGAAAAGTGCGCCAACCTAGGCGCAGCCCAGCGTAGGGCCCCTTGCGCGAGATGCGCCACCCCGCCAAACACCAAGTTAACTGCTTCGAAGTAAACGACCTGAGTAGGTGCCCGTGGGTTTGTCGAAGCGCCTCGTGAGCTGCCCATTAATCAACGTGGCCAAGTAACCGTTGGCCCCCTGCATGAGTCGCTGACCGCCAGCAGGGAGATCTCTTCTGATATGCAATTCGCCCAGACTGAGGTTGTCAAAGTCGATCACGTTGAGATCGGCTTTTTTGCCGACGGCAATGTGGCCTCGGTCCTTGAAACCAAAGAGTTGCGCGTTACGATAAGTCGCGCGATGAATAACGTAACCAAGCGGTAAGGTGTCGCCTCGCGCTCGGTCGCGCGCCCAGTACGTGAGTTGGTATGTGGGATTCACCGCGTCGAAGATCAATGAGACGTGAGCGCCAGCATCAGAAAGACCGGTGACGGTTGCACTGTCTAATTGCATCTCACGCACCGCATTCAATGAATAGTCGGTGTAATTGGTAAAGAACATGATGGCCATGCTGAGACCATCTTTGGTCAGAAAGTCGTAGAGATACCCCTCAGGCGTGCTATTGGCCTCGCCAGACAGATGATGAAAGCTCTCCTCTTGGGTTGGCTCATAACTGCTGTGCGATGTCAGCTCAAAGATTTGTTGGTAGTTCATCTCTGCATGCGCAATTCCGAACTCCATTGAGCCCATAGGTACGCCTGTGATGTCGTTGTCTTCGGCTAGGATGGCTCGTTTGACCTCGGGTCGGCGCATGGCCTCTTTCTTCGCATCCGTGCTGAGGCCTTTCATGTTGCGGAAGGTCGGTCTCAGCATGAAGGGGTGGTAGGTATCAAGACTGAACACCAACCCGGTCGGTCGGCTGCCCACTTGGGGATAAATCGCCGCACCTTGTCCGTTATGACGCTTCACTTGGTCGATGGCTTCTCGCCACTTGTTTGACCAATCGTCCACTTGGAACAGAGTGAACGTCGCCGGACGATGGCTGAGCTGGCTGACTTTGGCGATGAGTTCGATTTCCTGCTCGAGGGCGGTATGTTCTTCAAAACCTTCACGGCCCTCACCTAAAGTGCTGGAGGGAATGATTTGAAACACGCCCTTGCCGCTTTGGCGAAATGCTTCCGCAATCGCCATCACCTCGTCCTCGTTAGCGAAGGTTCCAGGAACGGGTTCACCCTGAATTGAGCGATGACCAATAATTCTTGAAGTGGAGAAACCCACGGCACCCGCATCGAGCGCGGACTTCACCAGTGCCGTCATGGCTTTCAGGTCCTCTGCGGTTGCCGCCTCATTCTGCCGGCCTCGTGCGCCCATGACATAATTACGTACAGCGCCATGTGCGATCAGGGATGAAATATTGATTGCGTATTCACGGCCTTCAAGGAGGTTGAGGTAGTCTTCATAAGATGACCACTGGCCCCAGGGCATGCCTTCATGCAGAGCGGTCCCCGGAATATCCTCGACGCCCTCCATCAGATCGATGAGGTCTTGGGCACCATCCGCGTGAACGGGAGCAAATCCCACGCCACAATTACCCATGACAATGGTGCCAACGCCGTGGCTGGCCGAGGGGTCCATTTCTCGATCCCAGGTGACCTGGCCATCGTAGTGCGTGTGGATGTCGACCCAGGCCGGTGTCACAATTGCGCCATCGGCATCAATGATTTCCTTCGCTTGGCCTGAGAGATGCTGACCGAGTGCCGTGATCACACCCTCTTTAATGCCGATGTCCTGAATGGTCGGTTCCAGCTGCTCGCCGTCGTATACCTTGCCACCTTTGATGAGGTAATCGTAAGTCATGGTCGATCTCCTTTCGGTCATCGAGTGTATCGCCATGCCCCAACTTTGGGAATCAAGTCACTCCGAGTGATGATGCGTCTTTCGTTTAGTGAATAGGTCATCCAGCAGCGTGCACCTTTCGGCGTGTTTGGAGCGCAAGTGCCGTTGGCTACGCGGCCAGGCGAGCCTGCTACGCTCCGCTCTCGGTGCAAGCGCGCACCCCATCCAGGTTGAAACCGCGTCATGCTCGAGTTGTCAAAGCTGCCTTACTCATAAGAGCCAGCTAGGCACGCATTTGAAGCGGTTGCAATTCATCGTTATTGGGTGCTGAATCAGAGCCATTGGCCAGGATGCGGGCTAAGCAATGCGCGCAAATAGCCGACGTTTATCCGCGAAGATCTGCCGGGAAAGGCGGTCGGTAGTGGAAAAGGTCAAGAAAGTTCAACGAGGAGGGGAGAGATGAATATCAACACCGAAGCGCCGGAAATTGATGAGCGGCCGCTCCATGAGATCGATGCCAGCGATCCGCAGATCTACCTTGAGGATCGCTGGCAGCCGGTCTTCCGTCGTTTGCGCCGTGATGCGCCGGTCCATTTTCACGAATCAAGCCCCACAGGCCCTTATTGGTCGGTCAGCTCGCATGCGCTGATTAAGGCGGTAGACACCCAGCATGATGTCTTTTCCTCAGCTGATGGTATCTCAATTGCCGAGACACCCCCAGAGGATGAATTGAAAGACACGGACGTCGTCATTGAAAATTTCATCGCAATGGATCCACCCGGGCACGATCAGCAGCGAGCCACAGTGGCCCCTTCGGTTGCGCCCAGCAATCTTGCCAATTTTGAACCGCTGATTCGCGAGCGCGTCGAGGATATTCTTGATCATCTGCCTGTCGGCGAGACCTTTGATTGGGTGGACGCAGTGAGCGTGGAACTCACTGCTCGAATGCTCGCGACCTTGTTTGACTTTCCCTATGAGGATCGGCGGAAGTTGATTCATTGGTCGGATATCACCACGTCAACGCCCGAACTCACTGGCGGCGAGTTGATTGATCAGCACCAACGCAAAGAGGATTTGATGGAATGTGCACAAGTGTTCGTGCAACTGTGGCAGGAGCGCGCGGCGGCCGACCCAAAGTTCGATCTCATCTCCATGCTAGCGCACGGCAAAGACACCAAGGAGATGATTCAGCAACCCATGCTGTTCTTGGGCAACATCTTGTTGTTAATTGTTGGCGGCAATGACACCACGCGAAACAGCATCTCTGGCGGTGTGTTAGCGCTGAACCAATTCCCCGACGAGTACGACAAGTTACAGGCCAATCCTGGGTTAATTCCCAATATGGTCTCCGAGATGGTGCGCTGGCAAACCCCGGTAATTCACATGCGCCGTCGCGCGATGCGAGACATTGAGCTCGGCGGCAAAACCGTTCGAGAGGGTGACAAGGTCGTCATGTGGTACCTCTCGGGTAATCGAGATGAAACCGTGTATACCCAGCCCGACAAGATGATCGTTGACCGGCCCAATGCGCGGTCGCACGTGGCCTTTGGTTATGGCATCCATCGGTGCATGGGTAATCGTCTTGCCGAAATGCAACTTCGGGTGCTTTGGGAGGAAATTGAAAAGCGCTTTAAGAAGGTTGAGGTGGTGGGTGACGTCAAGCGCAATGCCAACAACTTCATTCGCGGGATCAACACCCTACCGGTTCAATTGCATCCGATTTGATGCGGGCTGCGGGGTGTCATCGACGCCTACCAGTTCGAAGGCAAAAGCCAACATAGAAGCGTCGCTGCGACGGCGTTCGGTGGCGTTGTAACTGCCGAAGTGCCCCCCGTCCTCGGCAAGATCAATCAAAATCTCAGGGCGATTGGTGGCCAACTGCCGGACTCGAGCCGCCCATTTGATGAGCCCCGTGGCTTTAGTGCGTTGGTCGTGCTCGAAGCCTTTAAGCCATGTGTTCGGATAGGCCTGCGCTCGAACTTGATCGTAGGGCGACCAAGCTAATATCGACTGATAGCCCTCACGTGAGTGGGGATCACCAAATTCGAAATAATTGGTCGTGGTGAGTGGGCTCCGTTCATTTTCGAGCGCAAGGAGCGGGTCAAGGAAGGGGCGGTCAAGAATGATCCCGAGAAAGAGTTCGGGGGCCGCATTCACTGCAGCCGCAATCACAGCGCCGCCAGCAGACTGACCAAAGCCCAGCATCCTCGCGGCGTCGATGCTGGGGTGACGCCCAATCGCGCGCGCAGCGGCGATCAGATCCTGAACTGCATTCACTTTCTTCGACCCTCGCCCGGCTTCATGCCAAGCGCCGCCCAATTCTCTCCCGCCGCGCACATGTGCGTAGGCCACCGCGACGCCTGTCTCGAGCAGAACATCGACCAGTGGGTCATGACCAATGGAAAGATTCTTACCGTAGCTACCGTAGGCAGTCACCCAAACAGGCACGGGCGCTTTTGCCTCTAAATTCAGGGCAGTAGAGGGCTCCGGCAGAACCAGGGTGATGGGAATGGGCGTTCCATCGAAGCTATTGGCAGACCAAGTGTCCACCTTGAATCCTGCGCGGTTGCTGAAAGGGCCTGCATCGAAGGGCTCGATCATTTGTCCTGTTTCAGCGTCGAACATTAGACGGGATTCGGAGCTTCCCGGCGCGCTGATGAACAAGGAGATGGCATTATTGGAACTGGATCGTCGGCCCATGCGAAGGTCGATGGCAGGTTGCTTGGCCCAACGGGCGGGCAGTGGGATCGGCATGGCCTGCAACGCTGAGCCATGTTTTACCAAAATGGGCTGCATGGTTTGACCTTCGCGAACCAGAAGAAGCGAGACGTCAGCAAATACTTCGAAGTCCTCGAGACTTTGATTCGCAGCCAACGCCAAGCCTCTGGGCTTCTCAGGGGGGCAGGGAAAGGGCTGCGCTCGCCAAATGGCAAACTCGTCTGCCTCGTTCTGACCATCCCGCAAGATGCTGAGACCAATCTGCGTCCCTGTCGTGCCGAGTCGGTAGCGTGTGCCAGGTTCACGGGGCAGGCAAAGGTTGCTCTGGGGATGAGTTGAATCAAAGGACAGTCGTTGAATTTCAGTCGAGCCCTGGCCCTCGATCTTGATCCAGGCTTCTCCCCCGCGCAAGGACTTCGACAAGGTCACCACATCGCTCGGGTTCTTCGCTTCGAAGATTGTTCTATCGCTGCCGTGTGATGTACCAAGGCGGTGAGATTTGACGGCGAATGGTCTGAACGTCCCCGGATCAATTGCGGTATAGGCCACATCGGTGTGACTGAGCCACACCACGTCTGGGCCCGCATGCTCGATAGTCACTCCTATTGAAGAAGAGGTCGCTCCAGGCTCGGTAAAACGAAGCCTTAGCAGGCCTTGACCTGATGTGTCCTCAACCAGAGCGATCAGATTTCGAGTTGGATTCTCCACCCAATTGATTAACCGATAGATGGGCAAGCCCATCGCCAAGCGATTGACGTCGAGCACGATTTCAGGCGGCTGATCGAGTCCGGGCACTTCACGCGTATAGATGGGGTGTTGCTCGCCCTCTCTAAAGCGCTGCGCGTAAATCTTTTTTGTTTGATCTGGCAGGGTGGTGAGCTGGGCATCCGCTCGAGCGATGGACTTGTTACTGGCAGCCCACGCTCGATCATGCGCGCTGCTTAGCGCATCATGGATGGCCGAAACTCTCTGGAATCTTGGGTCTAACCAGGCCTTTAAGCTATCAGATTCAAGAGCGAGGCCTTTGCGCCATGCAGGGTCGTCGCGGTGCGCCAGTGTCTCAAGGAAGGCGTATTCGTCTGGCCTCGCGTTGCCATAGGAGAGCTGCCAATGCGGCTCGCCTTGCCAAATAGGTGCTTTGGTTGGATGTTCAGCGTGAGGCATGCGATCGCACCCTAAGGACCACAGCGAAAATGCGAGTGTGATGACCCAGGCGCTCAGTTGGGTCGATGGGCGTGCGTTAATAAAGGGCAAAGTCGGCTTGACCTTTTCTGACATGAGAATGCCGCACTGTAATTGAGGGGCTGCTCCATCTCAATGAACCGAGCGAGAGCGAAAAAGGTTTGGCTCGGATTTCTGTAGAATATGCCTCCGATACCGAGACGCGCGGAATGGTTGGTTCGAACTTGAATCGAATAAGGTCAGGCCAAGAACCCTGCCTACGAAATCGCACCTTGATTCACCAGGAGCACGTGAATGTATTGCCGCATTGATTTCTCTACCCATTTTCGAGCCTCCCGCGGCGGTGATGCCGATTGGGCGAGCCCTTTCTCGCGCATGGTCTTAGGCGCGTTTTGGCTTATCGGCTTCAGCTTTGCGTTACCCCTATCAGCCAGCGATGTTGAGTGGCCACGGCACGGACTCAATGCCGAAGAGACCCGCTTTAGCTCGCTCAAACAAATCAACGAATCGACCGTTGAGAACTTAGGACTCGCTTGGTCCTTCCCGATGGGCACGAGAAGAGGCCTTGAAGCATCGCCGATTATGGTGGACCGAACACTTTATGTAACGAGTGCCTGGAGCAAAGTTTACGCATTGGATGCGGTCACAGGCGCGCTCAAATGGTCCTTTGATCCCCAAGTGCCCAAAGCGTGGGGCGCAAATGCCTGTTGCGATGTGGTTAACCGTGGCGTCGCGGTCGCCGGCGATACCGTGTTTGTGGGCACACTAGATGGTTATTTGGTCGCGCTGGAACGAGAAACCGGCGCCCTGA
>CAYZUV010000050.1:0-12534 GCA_964481245.1 uncultured Pseudomonadales bacterium | reverse complement strand
TCATAGCGTAATCCTTCTAGTCTCGATTGATCTTGATTGGTTCCCAATACGAGCGAGACTCGGCGGCGATCGATCGTTGCGCGCAGGCCCCATGTTGATCTCGTTGATGATCGTTTCTGCTTGAACTGGGTAGGTGTTCACCACCCATCATACGAAATTGTGGAGAATTCGGCTAAGGCGCCGGCTTGCATTAATAGGGTGCGTCGCGCTTGATCGAATCAAAGGAATAGCGCAGAACGCGCTCGCCATAGCGTCAACGCCCTAGCCGCGTAAAAGAGGGTCATGGCAGCCCACAGACCGTGATTAGCCAAAGGTTGAAGCACCCACCAAGAGAGGAGGAATAGGGCAAGCGACTGAATCATGGCATTTCGCATCGCCTTGGACGCAAGCGCACCAATGAAAAGCCCATCAAGCAAGTAGGCGCTGCTCGATAGCAACGGCGTTAGTACGGCCCAGAGCATAAATTCGCTCGCTTGCTGAACGACGAGGGTGTCTTTTGCGATCAGGGGTAATAGGGCAGGGATAATAGGTAAGTACAAGAGGCTCATGATTAAACCCGCGACCCAACCAACCCTTAGACTTGTGGCAATGACGGCTCGCACCCGGTGCGGGTCGAGCGCGCCTCGGGCTCGACCGATGATGACCTCTGCCGCATTGGCATAGCCATCGATGAAAAAAGCAGCAAATGCGATGAACTGCATCAGCACTAAATTGGCTGCAAGAACCTGGTCACCAAAAATGGCCCCTTGATTAGTAAACCAGGCGAACGCAAAGATGAGGCAGAGCGTGCGCACCATAATGTCACGATTAACGCGCAAGAGCTCGCGCCAGGCGCCAGCATCAATCAGTGCGCGGTGGGCTTCGATGAAGGTTAAGCCAAGCAGCTCACGCCGGACCAGATATAGCCCGAAAAGGACACCGAGGCCCTCAGCCCAAACCGTTGCTTCAGCGACGCCGGAAACCCCTCGGTGCCAAACCAAAACGAACACAACGTCGAGGGCAATATTGGTAAAGTTAAGGAGCAGCTGGAGCGCTAAAACGGCTCGGGCTCGACCCATGCCCAACAGAAAGCCTGAGATGCCGATGAAAAGGAGGTTCAAGGGTGCGCCCCAAATGCGCACGGCAAAATAAGTGTCTGCGGTGGTTTCGACGAGAACGGAGCCGTCGGTTAGTCGCCAAATGACTTGGCTGAGAGGTAGCTGGATGAGCCAGATCAGGGTGCCGATGACGGCCGCGAGTGAGAGGACCCTGACGAGGATTTGTCGTGTCGATACAAGGTTTTCAGCGCCAACCGCATTTGCCACCAGGGCGGTTGTGCCCATTCGGAGAAAACCGAACCCCCAAAACAGGAAGCTGAACACCATCGTCGCGAGGGCTAGGCCTCCGAGTAGATGCGCTTCGCCCAACTGGCCTATGACCGCAACATCCACAAAACCCAGAAGAGGCGTCGCGAGGTTCGCCAAAATAATAGGGCCAGCGATTTGATTGAGCGTGCGAAAGGAGGGCATCAAGGCGCCATCTGAAAGAAGGGCAGCATAGCGCGACTGGTCCAACCGAACGAGTCAATTCCGAGAGGCAGAGAGCCGGAGCCCTATTCTTTTGCGGCCATGGTTTAATGGCGCCTTCGAAAAAGCGAGCCTCGACCATGCAGTTCTTAGCTGGCACCTACACCCAAGGCACACAATCGCAAGGACTCTATTGCTTAAACGCTGAGCCGGCATCCGCTCTGCAAGCGGCAGAGCTAGACCTTGCGGTAGAAAACCCCTCGTTTCTTTGCGCGCACCCCACTAGGCCGAAAGTCTACCTGGTCGAAGAGATGGGCGCCGATGACGGCGGTGGTTGGGTTAGCAGCCTAGTGGCTGAAGGTGGCACGGTGCGACAGTGCGAAAGGCACTCAACACGCGGGGATGATCCTTGTCATCTTGCTGTCAGCCCTGATGGGCGCTGGCTCGCGGTTGCAAACTATTCGTCCGGGACTGTTCAACTCTTTTCCTTAGACAGCGAGGGCGAAATCGAAGGGCATCAGCTCTCACTTGACCATCGAGCGGATTTTGCCCGACGACGGGACGAGCCAGGGCGACATTCTGAGCGTCAGGCGGCGCCCCACGCGCATTTCGTTTATTGGCGAGATGATGATTCGCTTATGATCTGCGATTTGGGCAATGACGAGGTGTACTGTTATGAGGGGAATCCCGAAGCGCCAGCCCAAGGCCTGGGGTTTCGTTGTACTCGACGATGGACCCTGCCACGAGGTTCAGGTCCCCGTCACCTGGCTTTTTCCTCTGACCCGGATCTCTTCTGGGTGCTAGCTGAACTCAGTAATCAAGTGTTTGTCTGCCACTATGAAAAAGAAACCGTCGGGATCGGAGTTCCAACGTTACCCTCAGGCTGCGATGTGTTTAGTGAAGCTGCCGAGATTGTGTTTAACGAGGAAAGGTCTGAACTGTGGGTTTCTAACCGCGGGCTAGACGACGTGGTTTGTTTTGATACCTCCGATAACCAGATGCTAGCTGTTAAGCGTCGATTGGGTACCGGCGCCTATCCGAGGCACTTCACCTGGGTGCGCGGCCTGTTGGTCGTCGCATCGAGAGACCCAGGCAGGGTGGAGATATTTGATGTTGAGTTAGCGGCAGGACAAGCACGCTTGGTGACCACCGCCTATGTGCCCGCAGTGGTCTGTGTTTTACCTTTGGATGGGACAGCGTTTGGACAGGCTTTGCGTAAGCGCTGAGCTCTTAGGCAATCACATCCTGGAACTGCAATTGGGTCAGGGTGTAGTAAATTCCACGTTGGGCCATCAATTGCTCATGGGTCCCCAGTTCGCGCGTCTCACCATGCTTGAGCACAAGAATCCTGTCAGCAGACCGGATCGTTTGCAGGCGGTGGGCGATGATAATGGACGTTCGACCTTGCATGAGCCTTTCAAGTGCGGATTGGACGATGGCTTCGGTCTTGGTATCAATACTTGCGGTGGCCTCGTCCAGTATCAATATTTCTGGATCAGACGCTAAGACGCGGGCAAAAGCCAGGAGCTGACGCTCACCCTGAGATAAATTCTGGCCTCGCTCGTTGAGTGGCGTGTCAAAGCCCTCTTCGAGACGCTCAATAAAGGGTGTGGCATGAACGGCGTCGGCAGCGCGAATAGCGTCCTCGCGACTGATTTTGGGATTGCCCAGCCGGATGTTGTCTAAGATCGATCCTGAAAAGATGTGGAAGTCCTGAAGCACAACCCCGATTCGCCGCCTGAGCGTCTGGCTGCGATAGTGATTGATGTCAACGCCATCGAGATAAATCATCCCATCGTCAACATCATAGAAGCGCACCAGAAGACGGATGAGCGTTGATTTTCCAGAACCCGTGGGCCCCACCACGGCCAATTTTTCCCCAGGAGAAACGGATAACGTGAAATCCTTGATCACGGGGTGACCGGGTTGATAGCCGAAATTCAAGTGGTTGAATCGCAGCGCGCCTTGCAGGCGCTGGTCGGGTTCGTGAGGTGCTTGCGGCTCAGTGATGCGTTCCGGCCAGTCCAGCGCTTGGAAGATGCGCTCTGCACTGGCCATGGCTCTAAAAAGCACATTGTACTGCTGGCCCATGACGCGGATGGGCCGAATGAACATATCCACGAATTGCGTGAACAGCACGACGCTGCCCAGTGTCATTTCAAGCTTCAGAACCGATTGGCCTCCGACCCAGAGAATTAACGCGAGTGCCAGATTGACCATGTTGTCCATGAAGGCGCCGTAGGCAGTTTCCATTCTGATGGCACGGATTTCTTGCGTTTGATTGGCGTGATTAATTTCTGAGTAGGTGTTGAGGTTTCTCCGCTCTCGGTTCGAGAGCTGGACAATTTGAATACCAGAGAGGTTCTCTTGAAGGTATTGATTGAGCTGCGAAACACTCGAACGGATATCGCGGTAGACCCGCCGAGTGGCGCGTCGAAAGACAAGCGTGAAAACCGCGAAGATAGGTACGGCGATTAATAGCCACAACGTCAAAGTGACGTCGATCGAGAACATCACGATGAGCGCAAGGAAAAAAGGAACAAACTCGCCGGCAAGCATCCCAACGCCCATTAGCAGATCAAACAATGCTTGGATGTCGTTGGTGATTCGCGTCATGACGCGCCCGACAGCGACTTTGTCGTAGAAAGCTGCGGGTCGACGTTCCATGTGAGCGAAAAGGTCGTGCCTGAGATCACGTAAGGCATTCAGCACCGTTCTTGAAAGCAGTACGCGATGGGCATGATAGAGCCCGTGGCATAAAAGCGTCATGACGATAAACACCAAACAGGCGCCCACGAGGGTCGAGCTTTCCAGCCCGCGAGACACCAGGGACGTGAGTGACATCAAACCAAAATCAGGCGCTGCGCTCGTCGGTGTGGCGAACAGGATGCCATCGATCACCACTCGTCCGATGAGGACAGGGAGCAAAACAGTCAGTGTCGCTGCGAGTAAGACGAGGGCGATCGAGAGAAAGCCTATACGGGCGTGTGGTTTCGCCCAGCTAAGAATACGACCGAGGTACTGGAGGTTCATGGCTTGGCCATGAATATCCGCATCAAAGACACTGTGGTCGAGTCGGGTAGTTTGCTGAACTGAATAGCCGTCGACGGCCTGCGCCTGAGGCCTCAGAGCAGCCGGATCCGATGGGGTCATGAATTGCCTCCAGCCGGATCTAACGCCTCGACCGTTTCGGACCTAAGCGCGTCAGGGGCAGAGTCATCAACACTGGGAGGTGCCAGAGCATTTTGTTGTCGCGCGAGCTCAAAGTATGCGCCGCCGAGTTGGATGAGTTCAGCATGAGTGCCGGACTCGATCACAGTGCCAGACGATAAAAAGAGAATCTGGTCTGCATGACGAACCGTCGAAATTCGGTTTGAGACGATCAGCGTCGTGACCTCTCTTCGATGCTCAGTGAGCCCATTGAGTATGTGCTCCTCGGTTTCCGTGTCCACGGCAGAAAAACAGTCGTCTAGAATCAGCACCGGTGCCATTCGGATGAGACCGCGCGCGAGGGCCGCTCTTTGCTTTTGGCCCCCGGAGAGTGTGACGCCGCGCTCGCCGATCACCGTGTCCAATCCGCTGGGAAACTCGTTAAGGGTTGATTCAAGTGCTGCCAGCGCGGCGCTTTCTTGAATGGCTTCAAGAGATCGACCTGGATCGTCGTAAGAAATGTTTTCGGCAAGACTATCAGCGAAAAGGAATGGGTCTTGCAGGACCATGCACACATGGCGCCTCAAATACTCGAGCGGATAGTCTTCGATCGCGTGGCCGTCGATCAAAATCTGCCCCGTGGATGGGGTTAAAAGGCGCACCAGGAGTCTGAGCAGCGTCGATTTGCCAGAGCCTACTGGGCCAATGATGGCCAGTGTTTCGCCCGGAGCCACGGTGAACGAAATGTCCTTGAGGGCAGGGTGGGGTTTACCCTCATAGTGATACCCCACGGACTGGAACAAAATCTCGCCGCGTAGTTCTGGGTGGCGGTCTGAGTGTTGATCCTGAATTTCAGGTTGTTGATCGAGAATTTCAAACAAGCGATCGGCGCCGCTCGCGCCGCGCTGCCACTGAGTGACGATCGAGCCTGCCTCCCTGATCGGCCAGAGTAACAATGCGAGGTAAGAAAAGAAGGCGGCGAAGGTGCCCAAGGTGATTGCACCCGTCTCAACCAGGTGCGCGCCGTACCCTATTAACACAACCGTTGAACATCCAGCCAAAACGGGCATCCATGCGCCAAGGGCAGAACTCGCCGAGAAGAGCGCTTGGTTGTCTTCCGTGAACGTCTGATTACTGATATCGAATCGTTCGATTTCTCGACCTTCCTGAGCCATGGCCTGAACGGTTCTGATCCCATTTAAGTTTTCCTGAACGAAGGTGGAGAGCTCCGCGAACCCTTCTTGCGTCTTCTGCGAGCGCGCGTAGATTACGCCCGCGTATCGATGAGCCACCCAGGTGATCAGCGGCATGGGTAGCAAAACGCTCAGTGTCAGTTGCCAAGATAGGGTGAACATGAAGCTCAGTCCGACGACAGCAGTGAAAAAGAGCACCATTGTGGTTCTGATGGTGCCTGCAACAAACTCTCGAATTCTGGCGATATCATTGATCGCGCGTGCCATCAGGTCACCCACGGCAAAGCGGGTGTAGAACAATGGGCCCTGTTTTTGCAGATGGTCGAACAGTCGGTTGCGTAGCGAGTAGGCGGCGTAAACACCGACCTGGCGGATGAGGATTCGGCTGACGATGGTGATGGAGAGCTGACCGAGAACGCAGAGAACGATGAGGCTAACAGGTCCCTCGAGTGCGGTTAGGACCTGATTGAAGGCACTTTCGCCTTGAGGCGCCGTGAGGTTCCCCGCCGCCGTCAAGGTATCAATACCTTCTTTGAGGTAGAAGGGGATTAGGGCTTCGAAGATTCTTGCAACGAGTAGACCTGCCATGCCACTCCAAAACGCCAGCGCATGGCGCTGGATGTAGGGCATCACTCGGAAAAGATTGGACATGGTCGCTGTTGCGTTGATCGGATTGTGGATGTTGTGAGTTATGAATGAAGCGGGCGCCATGATAAAGAGCGCGGTGTCTGCCTGCAAACCGAGAGCGGTTGTTTGCTGGTCCATGTTGCGCGCTTTGCCTGGGCATAGGCGCGGCTCCGCAGACACGCGAAAACGCTCTTCAAAGGGTTCGCTTGAGCGAACTCTGTCTGCGCACTTATGATCGGTCTCTGAGAACCGTGAGGTGTGTCATGCGATACAGATTATCCCCTGAGGATGCTGCTTTTGTTGAAGAAATTGCTGGGTTCATTACGGCGGAACTCGATCCCGCCATGGCTCGTCGGGTCAAGTTTGGTGAGCCGGTGCCAAAAGCTTACTTAGATGAATGGACCCGGACCCTTAACAGGAAAGGTTGGGCGGCGCCGAATTGGCCGCTCGAATATGGCGGCACGGGGTGGAACATGCTGCGTCGTCATTTGTTTGACCAGACGATGCGAGTGCACCACGCGCCGCAAACGGAGGGGTTTGGATTCAACATGGTCGGACCGGCCATCATCAAATATGGCAGTGAGGCCCAAAAGGCACACTACCTGCCAAAAATATTGAATCAGGACATGAATTGGTGCCAGGGCTATTCCGAGCCGGGCGCGGGGTCAGATTTGGCCAGCGTGAGTACGCGTGCGGTGCTCGATGGTGACCAATATGTGGTGAACGGTTCCAAGATTTGGACCTCGCGCGCGGAGGTCGCGGATCATATTTTCCTTCTGGTGCGAACCAACCCAGACGCCAAGAAGCAACTGGGGATCACGTTTTTGTTGATGGACATGAATCAGCCCGGCGTAGAGGTCAAACCTTTACTGGCTTTTAACGGGGTGCGGCTTTGGAATCAGGTCTTTTTTGAGGATGCGCTGGTCCCCAAAGAGAATTGTCTGGGTGGCGAAAACCAGGGTTGGTCCGTTGCTAAAAGCTTGTTAGGAGATGAGAGGCTGCTTGTCTCCAGAGTCGGGGAGAACCAACGAATTTGTCGGCGCCTCTTAGAACTCTTAGCCGAACCCCCTATCACGCTTGCGGGCGACGAGGCTTGGACAAATCGCCTTGCTGAGACACGAATTCGTCTGGAGGCTCTCGAGGCCTCGGCGCTGAGATTGTTGACTAAATTTGATCAGGGCGGCGTCATAGGTGCTGAGCCTTCAATGTTGAAGTTACAAGGCAGTCAACTGGTGCAAGCCTTTGATACGCTCCTCATGGAGTTGATCGGTGATTACGCGCTGCCCGAAAATCGGTTTCAGCGGGAGGAGGACGCGACACCGATTTGTCATGAATCGATCGATATGATTGCCAGTGGTCGTTATCACCATCGGGGGTTCACGCTGGCAGGTGGAACGAGCGAAATTCAACACGACATCATTGCCAAATCAGTTCTAGGGCTTTGAATCTGGCGAGCGAGATTTAGGCAATTGGGGTTTCGAGTCAGATAGCGTTTCAAATTCACCCTCGATCACCCCGGATTCCCCAGCGCCCGACTGCGAGGCGCTCGCGCCCCCGGGCGCGGCCCGCAAGAAGAGTGCGATGCCGGCTAAATCGGTCAGTAATCCTGGCAGCAAGAGACATACCCCTGCAAACATCATCAGAAGTTGCTTGGGGGCCAATCTCAAATCGGCGATCCCTAGGCCTTGCACTTGGCGAGTTGAGGCTAAAAGCGATTGGCCAGAGCGTTTGATGATCCCGTAGCCAAGGAGGCCCGTGATCAAGATTTCCAGCAGAAAAATCGCGAAGCCAAAGGTCAGCCCGAGCACGGCCAAACCGAGGCATTCGGCAATCAGGATGTAACGCAGGGGGTTTCGAATCATGAGGGCGGTATTCGTCTTTTAGGTCTGGCGAGTTGCTTGAGTGAGCTTGATCATTCTGATTGTTGTGACGCTCTGGATCAAAGCCAAGCGTCTGATGAATCAAACTTGGTGATGCTGCAGTATAAAGGGTTAACTAACCTTGTTCAGAACGTCTCACTAGCGTTAGGCTGAGGCTCTTTAAACTTTAGTGCCCAGCACCGCGTTTTAACTTTTCTCCGGTCTCAAAATAATCATCATGGCCTTAACCAATCAAACCTTCATGATTCCGACAGACGAGGGCGCACTCGAGGCGAAAAGATGGCTGCCCGAGGCGGCTCAAGACCAGAGTGCCTTGCCATGGGCACTGCTCTGCCATCCTCATCCGCTTTACGGTGGGTCAATGGACGACGGCATCTTAGCGCTCGTCCGTGAGGCATTTGTTATGAGAGGGTTCGCTGTGTGCGGCTTCAATCTTCCGGGTGTGGGGCAATCGACGGGTCGATCTGTGGGCGATCTCTCGGAGGCGGTGTGTCTTGAGGCGGTTTGTCGCTATTTTTCGCTGGCGGGTCTGACGCTTAAGTGGGCCGCTGGTTATTCGTATGGTGGCGCCTTGCTGACGTCCGCACTTAGCCTTCTGCCCAGCGACACCAAAGTGCTTCTGATCGCGCCAGCGATGGGGTTGCTTAAAGATGCACGCGTAAACCCAGATCGAGTTCGCCAGGTTAGGGGCGCGGTGGTCGGCTCGGCTGATCCTTTCTCCACGGCAACCCTGATCAACGCATCGTTACCAGGCATCGAACTTCAAGAGCTCGAAGGGCTCGATCATTTTTTTTCATCTGGGGGTGATAGGCTCACTCGTGCAATAGAGGCGATCGTCGATGGAACTTAAAACGCTGACATTGACCTCTGACGAAGGCGTGGGGGTGTTGACGCTCAATCGGCCAGAGCGAAATAACGCCTGGACGGGGCGGATGCACGCAGAGTACCGCCACGGGTTGGCTGAGTTGGCGGAAGATCCCGGGATAGGTGCCATAGTTGTCACGGGTGCCGGGCGGAGTTTTTGCGTTGGGGCCGATCGCTCGGCGCTCCAGCATCACGTGACTCAGGGTGGTTATGACCCAGGAACCCCAGAGGTAATGGCTCGGCCAGGGTTTGGTGTGCGCCCAGAGTTCGATGCGAGTTTTGCTTTTCAGTTTGGTATCAAAAAGCCCATTATCGCGGCGATCAATGGTCCTGCCGCTGGGGTGGGGCTAGCGATTGCGATGTTCGCGGATCTTCGATTTGCGGTTCCCGGGGTCAACTGCTCGACCGCGCATGGGAAGCTGAATTTTCCCGCGGAGTATGGCCTGTCCTGGATATTGCCACGTACGATCGGCACAACCAGGGCAAGCGATTTGCTGCTTTCCTGTCGGAAATTCAGTACGGATGAAGCGGAGGCCTTCGGCATGGTCAACGCGTTGTTCCCCGCTGATCAGTTGCTCAATCGCGTCTTGAAATACGCGAAGGCGATGATTCAAACCAACGCGCCCGGGGCGTTGGCAATGACCAAATATCAACTGTATCTGGATTGGCATCGCGATATTGCAGCGAGTGTGCATTTTAGCGAGCAACAGATCCAGACGATGAGTCGGACGAAAGATTATAAAGAAGGTGTTGCCGCCTACCTGGAAGGGCGAGCACCCAAGTGGGAGAACCGTTAATGCTTGATCAAGTAACACAATCATCGAAGTTACTTACAGCGCCTTATTACCTGCCGGTCGCGGATGAGATCGATGTCTTTAAGGCCGCCTATGAGCAGCGTCTCCCTGTGCTGCTCAAGGGTCCGACCGGTTGTGGTAAGACGCGATTCGTCGAGCACGTTGTTCATACGATTTATCGAGGTGAGGATGCGCCTGATACGCGCAAGCAACTCGAGTATCCGCTTCGAACCGTGGCGTGTCACGAAGACCTGTCAGCGACGGATCTGGTTGGTCGGTTCTTGCTCCAAGGCGATGAGACGGTATGGCAGGATGGACCGCTTTTGGCTGCCGTTCAGGAAGGCGGCATCTGCTACCTCGACGAAATCGTGGAAGCTAGAAAGGATTCCACTGTTCTGATCCACTCGCTGACCGATCACCGTCGTATTTTGCCTGTCGAAAAGAAAGGCGAAATCCTCGACGCCCACCCCGATTTTTTGTTGGTGATCTCCTATAACCCGGGTTATCAGAACTTGCTCAAGGACTTGAAGACCAGCACCCGTCAACGTTTCGTTGCCATCGAATTTGACTACCCGTGCCTTGAGGATGAGGCCGCCATCATCGCCCACGAAAGTGGTGTGAGTGAGGCGCTGGCAGAGCAACTAGCGCACCTTGGCCAAAAGATCAGACAGCTTTCAGATCACGGGTTTGACGAGGGTGTGAGCACGCGATTGCTGATCTATGCGGGCCAGATGATGGCTGGCGGGCTCGCTCCAAGGCGCGCCTGTGACGTTGGCGTGACACTGGCAGTATCAGACGACTCGGACGTTCAGGCAGCTTTGCGACAGGTCGTCGAGGCGATTTTTCCAACATGAGCAAGACCGTGGAACCATGAGCCGTGGTTTAAGTGAGCGGTTGCTCAAACAGAATGAAGGAACCGGAAAAGCTTACCTTGCTCTGGTCCAGCAGCTGAATCTTGCCGCACGGGATCGTGAACGCCTAGATGACGTGCTGACCTTATTGATCGATTCAGGTTGGCATGGCTGGGAAGCAGCCTCAGCCTTGATCAAGGCGGTTGGCGACCTTCATGGCCGTTTCGCGCTCGAGCAGTTGATGGATTGGGGTGAAGACTCGGCTCGGTTGGCCGCAGTGAGTTTCGAGCCAGCAAGAACGTTTTGGCAATTCGTTGCATCGGCACCATCCGAGCTTGCGGTTTCGCGAGTGGAGTCGGTGCTCAAACTGGCTCTTTCAGTTCAGTCGGCATTCAATTACGCCTCCCAATTGTTGGTCCGAGTATTGACCGCCGCTGAAAGCAGGGCACGGGTAGACACAAACAAGTCCTTTTCTGCCTGGATGCGTCTAATGATCCTGGTTGTAGAGAACGACCGTCCGCTACTCGAAAAGCTGCTGAGCAGCGAAACGCCGAACCGGCTTTGGGAATTGATTGATGGCCTTGAGTCAGGCGCTGAACAGGCAAGACTCGATCTCCTGAATTGGATGCTCGTTGAGCCGGGATTGGCAGCGAGGTTGGATGAGGGCTGGTTTACGTGCCTGCACCATCTGCTGACGCTGGGAGGATCGCTCGCCGGGGTGCTCCAAGGCATGGCTAATTTGCCGGATGATTCAAGCCAAGTGACGGTCATCCAGTCGATGCTTCTTCAATCGCAATCAATTGGCGAGGCTGAACTGGTGTTGCGCCACGCATCTAGACTGCCACTGCTTGATGAGGCTCTTTGCCTTGCATGGCTCGATCATGGGCATCGCCTCAGTCACAGTCACCCTGAGCGATCCGAAGCGTTTTTTAGTGTCGAGTCTGCCGAATCGATCGATTTGCTTGAGTCTCTGCAGGGCTTAGTTCGTCTTGACGCGGAACGGCGCGTATTTTCCTTGTTCGCAGAAGCGATGTCTGGCGAAACTTGGGTCCTTAAAGGGTCGGGCCAGCAGCTCAGTTTGCAGGGGCAGGGATCGAACCCGGGGGTTTCCGAAGAAGATTTCGAGCCGCGTTTGATTGTCTTACCAGATTGGATTGCGCTTGCAAGCAGTCGCCAAGCGAATATTCGAGTCTACTGTCATCGTATTCTTCAGCGAATCGGTTGGCTGATATTTGGCTACGAGGCGGCAATGCCTGAGATCGAGCAAATTATCCGGCGCTACCCGGATCCACAATTGGCGCTGGATCTACTGTCGCTCATCGAGGGACATCGAATTGATTGGTGTTGGCAGCACCAATACGCTGGCATCAGGCATTGGCTGCCGAGCACGCTTCTCATAGCCGCCAGTTCTAACGAAACCGAAATCTCAGATGCGCTAACAGCTTTAGGCGCAGCCTTGCTCATTGCAAATCATGAGTTTGAGGCAACCGTGGTCCCCTCGATGATGAAGACCAGGGCATTTGAGGCCGCGGCGAACCACCTGTTGCCTTTGTCTCTCAAAGGCACCCATTGGCGAGATTCTGTTCACGTGCTTGAGAAACTTTACTTCGAAGTTGAGCAATACCGAGGCGTTGGACTGGCCGATTGGCTTGAAGGTCTACCGCGGTCAC
>CAYZUV010000049.1:0-12629 GCA_964481245.1 uncultured Pseudomonadales bacterium | reverse complement strand
GGGGCGGACGCCGCGCACATGGCTCGGAGCATTCCGATCCAGAAGCTCCTTGATGACGCGCTCATCGCGCTGTTTCAAAACGGCGAGCCTTTGCGGCCCGAAAATGGTTATCCGATGCGTCTCTTTCTACCGGGTTGGGAAGGTAATGCTTCGGTGAAGTGGTTACGTCATCTAAAGCTGACCGATCAGCCGGGCTACACCAAGGATGAGACCTCCAAGTACACGGATCGTGATGCAGATGGGCGTGCCGCGATGTTTACGTTTCAGATGGGGGTCAAATCGATTATTACCTCCCCATCGCTTGGTTTCGATGTGCATGAGCATGGGGTTTATCAGGTCTCTGGTCTCGCATGGTCTGGCGCAGGGCGCATCCGACGCGTTGATGTCTCTGCAGATGGCGGACGGACCTGGGCTGAGGCGCAGCTTGACAGTGAACCAAAGGCCAAAAGCTTGACCAGGTTTCGCTTACCTTGGCGCTGGCAAGGGCAACCGGTGACGTTGGTCTCTCGCGCGGTGGACGAAACGGGTGCGGTCCAACCCACGCGCCAGGCGGCGTTAGAAGGGCGGGGTGTGGGCGCTTTTTATCATTTCAATGGTATGCAAGCCTGGCATGTGGATTCCCAGGGGAAGGTGAGTCATGTCTATGTATAAGCCAACGATTCTGCGGACAACGCAACTCGACACGCCCCCTCGTTTCTGCAAACCCATCGGGTGGTTGTTTGTGGCCATCGGGATGTTAGGTGCCCCCTGGTTGCAGGCGGAGATGGTTGAACTGTCGCCGAACCTTGGTCGCGCTCTATCAGTAGAGGAAATTGCGAAAACGGACATGACGGTGTTGCCGAACGGTGGGGGCTTACCCGTCGGGCAAGGGTCTGTAAGCTTGGGATCCAACGTTTATCTTCGTGAATGCTTGGCCTGTCATGGTGAAGGCGGCTTGGGTGGTGTTAATGAGGCGCTGGTTGGCGGGGTGGGTTCGCTCGCGTCAAGCACGCCCAAGGTCACCGTGGGCAGCTACTGGCCTTATGCGACCACGCTTTTTGACTACATTCGAAGAGCCATGCCCTATCCAGACTCGGGCCGACTGAGCAATGACGAGGTCTACGCGGTGACCGCCTACCTGCTTTATGCCAATGGCATTATCGAAGCGGATGCCATTCTTAATCAGGTGACGCTGCCCCAGGTGAACATGCCGAACCGAGAAGGGTTCTACTGGGCCGAAGGCCGTTGAACTGAGCGGTATCACAGGCCCAGGCAAAGCAAGCCAAGCGTTTTGAGACTTTTTTCTCATCGGATTCTTCGTTATGCTCTCCGCCCCTAACGCCACGTGACAGGGGGCGAGCCCATGCTCTCCAGCTACCAGCACATTACACTTGCGCTTGAAACGCCGCTGGCACTGATCACCATTAATCGGCCCGAAAAACATAACGCCATCTCCCTGGCAACACTGGATGAACTCCACAGTGCCGTTGATCGTGCCAACGCTGACGATAGCATTCGCGTTCTCTGCATCACGGGTGCGGGGGGCAGAGCGTTCGCCTCGGGTTCGGACTTGAATGAAGTTGCCGATCGAGATTTAAAAAAGGGCATGGAGCCAATCGTTCAAGGCCTTGCTGCTAAACTTGAGCAATCCCCTAAGGTCACCATCGCCGCCATCGATGGAATCTGTATGGGCGGTGGCCTTGAAATCGCCCTCGGCTGTGATTTACGAGTGTGCACGCCTTCGAGCCGTTTCGCGACGCCTGAAGGAAAGCTGGGGATTATTCCAGGTGGCGGTGCAACCGCGAGGCTGCCTCGGCTGGTGGGCAAGGGCTGGGCGCTCGAAATGTTACTCATGGGCGAGCCAATCTCGGCTGATCGAGCAATGCAGATTGGCTTGGTGACTCGTGTGGTCGAGGCCACGGATCTTCTGGCGGAAGTGGATCGCATGGCGGCACACCTTGCAGGTTTTGCGCCTTTCGTCCCTCAGTTTATGAAGGTGATGGTGCAGCAGGGGCTTGAGGGCAGTGCAACTGCTGCGCTCGCCATGGAGAAGTTTGCTCAGAGCGCACTTTTGCAAACCGAAGACAAAAAAGAAGGCATTGAAGCGTTCCTTGCCAAGCGACCCCCTCAATTTCAGGGTCGCTAGATCCGAGTGACGTTTGACGGTAGGCCTTGGGTCTGCACCGTCCCTATAAACCCTGATCGCTTGAGGTCAATCTGCCTGTTCGCCCTGGGAGAGCCTAGACAACTCGCGCTCGATGTATCCCGATCGGTCAAATTCACTGCAAGCCGTGCGATAAAATGTTGTTGTTGCTTGCTCGGGTAAGGCGTTGCCATCCCCGAATGTGGCACGGGTAAAAATTTCACACCGAGTTCCATCATCAATCGCCTCGTTTGAAGCCAGGTCCTCTAACAGGGATTGAAGGACGAGTTCACCTTCGTGGATGGTGATGCCAGCGCCCAGGGCGCCGTCAAATTGTAGGCTTCTGGGCGCGTCGATGGTGAAAGGTGGCCACTCAGCCAGGGATGAATCAACGGGGCTTGGAACACCCGAATGGGCGAACGCGCCCCAGTAGGCGCGCATGGATGCACTTAACGCCTTCGCATCGTCTTCGGATTCGTCAGTGAGCGCGTATTGAACGAATAGGTTGTCCAGCGCTTTAGGAAAGAGAAACAGAAGTTCCACCGCGTGTGCCGCGCCGATCAACTCCTTTAAATCGACGTCGTTCACAACGCCGAAGTGATTCCAATCAAAGCGGTACAGATAGACGGAAGCATCCTCTCTGTTGGCCAGTAAACGGGCAATGTCGTCGCCAGCACGCAGTTTCCAAAGCCCAGACCCGAATTGGTTGAGCGCTGCGTAGGCATCGGGCTTAAGGATCTCTTGCGGCAGATCAGGCAGGAACGACAGGACGCTGCTTGCTGGCCCCCAACGGACGTAATCGTTATTTCGCATGTTGAAGAGCTTGTTCTCTTCTCGGTTTGTGCCAATGATCAGCGGCACAAGCGGTAAGTTTGGATCCGTTAGGGCGCCCAAAATGCCCTCACTGTGAATCACCGTGCCGTCGGGAAAGGCACGCGTCATTCCAACGCCAATCGGTCTGGCTTTTGATTCCGCATCGAGCAGCATCGTTGGCTCGCTCTCCAGCAGTAATGATTGAATCTCAGCGCTAGAGAGACTCCGTTGTGTGTTCGCGGCTTCCTCTCGTGTGCTGGCCAGCCCTTGAAGGATGAGCAGTTCATTGATGACCTCAAAGCTGCTGATCGAATTGGCTTCACGGCTGGCTGGGTAGGGTGCTTCTGCGTGGACTAGATCACCCACCGACAGGATGCCGCTTTGAATAATTGCTTTGTGGAACAGGCCACTCGCAAGTGGCGACGCCATCAAGGCGGCGACATTATGACCCCCTGCGCTCTCTCCAAAAATGGTGACATTGTTGGGATCGCCGCCAAAGGCTTCGATGTTGTTCTGCACCCAGCGCAGGGCCTCGATGGTGTCTAGGGTGCCAAAATTTCCCGATTGATCGGTGAGTTCGCTGTTTCGCTCGCGCAGCGCGGCATGGCGAAACCATCCGAGTGAGGACATTCTGTACTGCGTTGTGACCACTACCACGCCTTGGTCTTTGGCAAGGTCGCTGGGGTCGTAAGTTTCGGCTGAGCCGATGGTATTGCCGCCACCATGAATCCAAACCATCACAGGTTTTGGCGTTTCATCGCCCTTTGCTGAGGTCGCATAAACATTCAAATAAAGGCAGTCCTCAGCGCCCATGTAGGGCTCGTCGGAAGGGTTTAGGAAGCCGCTCTTTTGAACACAGGCTGATTGATGCTCAACCGCCTCACGAACTCCGGTCCATGGAAGCGGTGGCTGCGGCGCGCGAAACCTCAGTTCACCCACCGGTGCCTGCGCGA
Source organism: uncultured Pseudomonadales bacterium (assembly GCA_964481245.1). Taxonomy (GTDB): domain Bacteria; phylum Pseudomonadota; class Gammaproteobacteria; order Pseudomonadales; family Azotimanducaceae; genus UBA9926. The sequence goes on along the minus strand of CAYZUV010000049.1, from coordinate 8,741 downwards.
AGGGCAAACCGAGCCATTGGCGAACCTGGTCAACCTCTTGGCCTATCACTGTGCCCTGACGAGTTTGCACTCGCAGCCCGGGATCATCGCTCCCCGTGCTGCAGCCTGAAAGTACACCGAGCGCAACGAAGATAAGAATTAATCTGTTTATCCAGGTTTTGATCCATCTGTCTATCAATGTGTCTATTAATGTGTCTAGCAATGTATTTATCCATGTGTTTAACAGCCAGTTGGAGGCGGGAACGTCTCGAACGATCAGCTCAACCTTTGCTGGTGATTTCAAGCCCACTTTGGTTGTTGCGACGATTAACGTGCGGTTTGAGCGTCGTCTCGACGCGCCTGACAAGAGAGACATGAGTGATTTTCCTTAGCCTTGATAGCTGCACTGGGCAGCCCGCACTTTAGCGCTATTGGGCGGTGGAGGAAACGGTGACAAAGATGAGCCCACTGCCTAACTCGTCGATTCATCATGGCGCACTGCCCTCGCTCTCAGGTAAGACGTCAGTGGCGTTTGCAATCGGACTTGGGGTATTTTGGGCAGAGAAAAAGGGGCGCCCATGCAGAAAGTATTGATCAACAACCGAGGTGAAATCGCCTGCCGAGTTATTCGTGCGGTGAAAGCTGAGGGGTATCAGGCGGTCGCCGTGTTCAGCGAGGCTGACGCGGACAGTCCGTTTGTTTCGATGGCGGACGAAGCGATCGGTCTTCGTGGCAATACGCCGCAAGAAACGTATCTTGACATTGATGCCGTGATCGAAGCCGCTCGCCGTTCGGGGGCTGACGCCATCCATCCCGGCTATGGTTTTTTGTCGGAGAATGCGGCATTTGCGAGTGCGTGCCAGGCGGCCAACATCACCTTTATTGGCCCGTCCCCAGAGGCGATTGACGCCATGGGCAATAAAGGCGCTGCCAAGCGACTGATGATAGCGGCGGGCGTGCCCTGCATCCCGGGCTTCGAGGCAGCAGGCGCCTCCGATCCTGAGCTGCTCGAGGCAGCGGGTGATGTGGGTTTCCCTCTGATGGTCAAGGCGGCAGCCGGTGGTGGTGGACGCGGTATGCGTTTGGTCAGCGATCCTCTGCAGCTCCAGGCTGCAATCACTTCCGCAAGGCAAGAAAGTCAAAGTGCATTCGCATCGAGCGAGTTGATCTTAGAGCGTGCTGTGTTGGATGCACGTCATATCGAAATTCAAATCGCAGCGGACCAACATGGCCAGGTCATTCATTTGGGCGAGCGAGACTGCAGCGTTCAGCGCCGTCACCAGAAAGTGATAGAAGAAGCGCCTTCTCCGGCCGTGAATGAAGACCTAAGAGGGCGCATGGGTCAGGCGGCGATCCTCGCTGCAAAAGCTGTTGAGTATCGAGGTGTTGGGACTGTCGAGTTTTTGGTTGATGAAGAAGGCGCGTTCTTCTTTCTTGAGATGAATACGCGGCTTCAGGTTGAGCACCCAGTGACAGAATGCGTGACCGGTGTTGATTTGGTGTCACTTCAACTTGCGATTGCCGAAGGTGAACCGTTGCCGATAGCCCAGAGCGAGGTTCGCATCGAGGGGCATGCCATTGAGGTCCGCATTTATGCTGAAGACCCGAGCGAGTCGTTTCGACCGCAGACCGGAGAGGTTCTAAAGTATTCGCCGCCTTCCGGGGAGGGCATTCGTGTGGATTCGGGCATCGAAGAGGGCGTGATCATTAGTCCCTTCTACGATGCCATGCTGTCAAAAGTGATTGCCTTTGGCGCCACCCGTGAGCATGCCCGCAGGCGGCTGGTCCGTGCATTGCAAGATTCTAAGTTGCTAGGGATCATCACCAATAAAGCCTTTGTCCTTCAATTACTGGATCATCCAGTTTTTGCTTCAGGCGCAGCAACCACGAATCTGATCGATGAAGCGTTACTGGCTGACGCCGCAGAGCGGGCGAAACCCACGTCAGACAACCTCGCATTAGCTGCAATAGCCTTACATGCAGGTCATGGTCCTTGGGCCAATTGGAGTAATGCAGAAGCCATGCTCCGGCGAGAAGTTTTTGTAAGTGGCGATGATCAGTGGCTTGTCCGGCTTCGGGCCACAGAGCAAGGGTTTGATGTTCTGGTAGGCGAAGATCACTTTTTGGTGGCGGTGGATCAGCGGGGTGATGATCGGTTGGTTTATCGAATGGGCGGTGTTCAGAGATCGCTCGCTTACGCATTGAAAGATGATGTCTTGACGCTAGATTTTGGTGCAAAAACGCTTTCGCTCATTCGCGCAACCTACCAACCACCCCAAAATATAGATGCTGCCGGTAGTGGTGAAATTCTTGCTTCGACCGAGGGCAAGGTGACCAATATTCTGGTTAAAGTTGGAGATCGGGTTGAAAAGCATCAGCCATTGTTGGTTGTTGAGGCGATGAAAATGGAACATCGCCACCTCGCCGACGGCGATGGTGAGGTCATCGCTATCGAGGTGATTGAGGGGCAGCAGGTCAGGAATCGTCAGCGATTGGTCAAAGTGATGCTGAGTGATGATGAGGAGGCGCAGTCATGACAATCTTAGAGTCGCGTCTGAACACGCAAGGGGCCGAGTTCGCTGACAACATGGCGTTCATGACGGCCTATGTTGAAAAAATCCGCGTGGTTGAGCGCAACATTCGGGCCAGCGAGGAACGCTACCGAGAACGCGCAGAAAAGCGAGGGAAGCTTCTGCCTCGGGAGCGATTGGCTCATCTGCTTGATCCGGGCTCGCCGTTTCTCGAGTTGTCCTCCATCGCAGGCTACCTCATGAACGGTGACAAAGATGGTTCAACAGCCGGTGGCAATATCATTGTTGGCATTGGTTACGTCGCGGGTCGGCGGGTGTTGGTGATGGTTTGGAACTACGCGATCAAAGGCGGCACCATTTCGAGCGTCACCACAAAGAAGAATTTGAGGCTGCAAGAAATTGCGTTTGCTACTCGAATGCCAGTGATCTCATTGAGCGAGAGTGGGGGCGGCAATTTGGCCGGGGATGGCGATCCGGATCCATGGCACGTGCACGGGTTTTTGGACGGCGGGCGTGTGTATGGTCAACAAGCGCAACTATCGGCCGCGGGTATTCCCCAAATCACAGTCTCCCATGGCAACGCCACCGCTGGCGGTGCTTATCAAGTGGCGCTATCAGATTACGTGATCTTGGTTCGTGGTCAAACGCAACTCTTTCTGGCTGGGCCACCGCTCCTCAAGGCAGCCACGGGGGAGGTAGCAGATCACGAGACGCTTGGTGGGGCCGAGATGCATGCTACTGTCTCCCAGACGGGGGAATATTTGGCCGAGAACGACCAAGACGGGATTCGTCAGGCCCGTTTGGTTGTCAGCCAGTTGCCGCCTGATGCAGGGCGAGCGTTGATGCCAGATCAGGCGCCGCGACCCCCTCGATACCCGGCGAGCGAATTGCGGGGGATCGTGGCCGAGGATAAACGAGTGCCCTACGATATGCGCGAGATCATCATGCGTATTGTGGATGATTCGAACTTTGATGAGTTTCAACCCGCGGCTGATCAACACACGATTTGTGGTCACGTGCATGTGGGCGGTTGGCGCATGGGTGTCATCACGAACAACGGCCCGATCACGCCAAAGGGTGCCAAAAAGGCGTCGCAGTTTTTGCAACTGTGTGATCAAAGTCAGACGCCCATGCTCTTTTTACATAACACCACGGGGTTCCTCGTTGGGGTTGAGGCGGAGCAGGATGGCCAGGTAAAGCATGGTTCTAAGATGATTCAGGCGGTGGCGAATTTTAGGCCGCCAAAGATCAGCATCATTGTTGGCAATTCTTACGGGGCTGGAAATTATGCGATGTGCTCGAAGTCGTTGATGCCCGCATTTGTCTTTTCATGGCCGACCGCCAGACAAGCCGTGATGGGCGGCGCGCAGGCGGCCAGTGTGCTTCGAATTGTTGCCGAAGATCGAGCGGCGCTCAGTGGGCAGACGCTCTCGCCAGACCAAGAATCGGCAATTGCGCAGCAATCGGAGCGGATCATAGCCACCATGGAGCATGACTCTGAGGCCATGTTTTGCTCATCTCGGTTAATGGACGATGGATTGATTGATCCGGCAGACACTCGCGAGGTGATTCTGTTTGCGCTTGAAACGTGTCTTGAAACCCCCAACCGAGGCACCAAACCCAATACCTTTGGCGTCGCGCGTCTTTAGTACCTTGCATATGGACTCAATACACGCGTGACAATGGGCGTGTCGATAAGCGAAGAAGCGGAGACCAGTTGCTTGCGTTGCGGTGGAGTAACTTAGACTGGGTCTGCGACGATCAGATTGAGGGGAAGAGGCGATCGGGCGCAGCGAGAGCCCGAGTGCGTCAATACTAAAGGTTAACGTTCTTCGTCCTGAAAATTGGGATATCGACCCAGCGTTAATACCAAGATAGCCGACAGCGAGAAGGCCACCGCGCCAAGCTGAAATCCTCGTTCGTGGGTGCCGAGCGTTTCGTAGATCCAGGCGTACATAGAGGGTGCGATGCCAGAAGCTACCGCAAGCCCAGAATAGAGAAGGCCATAGATTTTGGCGTAATGAGCCGTCCCAAAATATTTCGCGGCTAAAAAAGCCATGAGATCCAGTTCTGCGCCGGCTGCGAAGCCGAGTAATACCGAAGCAATCATGGCGTTGCTTAACGTCAGTGATTGAAGCAGCAAAAAGCAGGCGATGACTGGGAGCGCAATCGCGGCGGCGGCAACGCCGGGTGCCCAAAGTCTGTCGACGAGCCAGCCAATCACCAAGCGTCCCACGATGACCGCTGCACCAAAAGACGAAAGGGCTGTCGCGGCATCGCTCATCGGCACGCCAGCGTCTATGAGCGCGGGCACAAGATTTGGGACCAGCCCTGACTGCACCACGTAGACTAGGAAAATAGAGGCGAGCAAAACCCAGAATCGATAACCCCTCATGGCTTCGCCAAGGGTGAGGCCTCTTTCTTGCATTTCGGATGATGACGAATGAGATTCGGTGGGGTGGTCTTCCCCCGAGGGAGAGTCCGAGTCGTCCGGGTGGAAATAGCGCCAAACCAAGGGGCCCGCAACACCCAGGGGGAGTACTGAGAGCACCGCGTAGCCCATGCGCCAACCAAATTGCTCTACCGTCCACGCGATCACAGGCGTCACGAGGACGGCGCAAAGTCCGGTGCCACTCAAAATGAGACCCAAGGCGAGCCCTCGTTGTTGGTTAAAGACTTGGGTTATCGCTGTTGTCCAAGTCACAGGAACGGTGCCTGCACCGAGCAGCGCCATGGCGCCGTAGCTGAGATAGAAGAGGCTGAGACTTCCCTGATTCAGCGCGGGCAAGAGTAGGGCGATCGAAAGCCCGAGCAGGCCCGAGAGCGCCACGCGGCGGGCACCGAAGCGGTGAATGAACCAGCCGACCACGGGGGACGTGAACACGCCGATTCCGGTGCTGAAGAGCAACGACAATTGAAACTCGGAACGGCTCCAACCAAAGGTTTCGGTGACTGGGATAACGAAAATGCCCAGAGTGTAAAAAGGCAGCACAATGCAGCTGCAAATAACACCGACACACGCAGAGAAGAGAAGCCCAGGTCGCGCGACAATCTCGGTCGTTTGCCAACGTGTTAATGTAGCTCGCATAGACCTCGGTCCTCGCTGGCTGTCGTCTGTGGTTTCAGAATGGTTAAGTTACCATGGTGCGCTGGGTAGTACACGAGTCGCATAGAGGGTTAGATTTCTGTAAGAGGGTGGATGACTCAGCGGCTAGAGAGTGTAAAGGCGCTTAGCCGCATGTTGGGCAAGGCCCAACTGAAGAGAGACGAGTGTGATGACTGAAGACGGGTCGGTGTTGCTCGGTTCAAAACCGGTGGCGAGCCACTCTGACTTAACGGTATGCGAGTGAGCAGAGCGGGGGTAGATGCCATGGCGATGCCTGAGCAAGGGCGAGATTGGAGCGAACTGGCGCAAACCATGCGCGAGGCGGGTGCGAGCGATGTGGCATGGCGGCAAGGTAAAGCCGCAGTTTACGTCTTTAACGCGGGTGAGGATGTCTCAACTGTTCAGCGTGAGGCGTACACCTTGTATCTCGCGGAGAACGGGCTGGGACCGGCTGCGTTCCCCTCACTGAAGCAAATGGAGCAGGATGTCATCGATATGGCGCTGGCGTTGCTCGGCGCGCCTGAGGGAGCAGGTGGCGCCATGACGTCGGGTGGAACGGATTCCATTACCATGGCCATCAAAGCCGCGCGTGATTGGGCCCGGGCCGAGGGAAAACCGGAACCTTTCAATCTGGTGATGCCGCAATCCGCCCATCTCGCATTTGATAAGGCGGCCGCGATGATGGACTTGGAGATTCGGCGCGTGCCCATGGCACAGTATTTGGCGGATGTTAACGCCATGCGGGCGCTGGTGGATGAGCGAACGCTGATGCTGGTTGGATCTGCACCTTCCTTTCCATTTGGCTTAATCGACCCTATCGAAGCGCTCAGTGAGTTGGCGACGGAGACCGGTGTTTGGTTGCATGTGGACGCCTGCGTTGGAGGCTATATTGCGCCTTTTGCCAAGCAGCTCGGCGAGCCGATCCCCGCGTTTGATTTTTCGCTCGAGGGTGTCCGTTCGATCTCGGCTGACCTACACAAATACGGGTATGCAGCGAAGGGCGCAAGCACCATTCTCTTTCGCGAAGCCAATGCGTTGTCACACATGGCATTTGATTTTGATTGTTGGCCTGCGGGTCGAATGGTGACGCCCACGCTTGCCGGCACTCGACCCGGCGGGGCCATCGCTGCCGCATGGGCCGTCATGCATTATCTCGGCCAAACCGGGTATCGAGAGAAACAGCGTCAGGTTTTGACCGCGCGAAGACAGATTGCGGAGGGGGTTCAAGCGCTGGGGTTTGAAGTCATTGGTGAACCACAGCTCGGCATTATTGCGTTCACGCATCCGAGCGCGGATGTCTTTGCAATGTATCGCACGCTCTATAAGAAAGGCTGGGTCACGAGTGCCTGCACGTCACCACCCGCCTTGCATCTCATGCTGTCGCCGATTCATGTTGGGGTGACAGCCCAATATCTCACAGATCTCAAAGCAGCACTCCAGTTGGTTGGTCAGGCGAAATCAGGGTCATCTACAGACGAGGCCGAGATCCGGTATAGCTGAGCATCAGACGCGAACGGCGCTCCAAGACCGGGTTCGTTGACCAGGGCCCATAGGTCGTGCTGTGATCGGGCTTTCATACGAGGGTCTTCTGATGAGCCGAGGCATTTTTCAACGGTTGCAGCTTGTTTGGGTTTTTGCGCTGGCCGCATCTCTCACTTATGCGGACGAGCTGCCCACTGCAAGCCCTGAAGTAGAAGGCGTCAGCACCGATCGACTTGCCAGGCTGCACACACTGGCAGAACAGTATGTCAACCAAGGTAAAGTGGCCGGCATCGTAACGCTAGTCAATCGGGGCGGACAGCTCATCTTTAAGGATACGGTGGGCAGTCGATCAATTAGTGACAAAACGCCGCTCAAAGAGTCCGATCTCTTTCGAATTTATTCAATGACTAAGCCGATTACGGCGGTGGCAGCGATGCAGCTTTACGAGCAGGGTCATTTCCATATGAATGATCCGATCACGCGTTGGCTGCCTGAGCTGACATCGCTCGAAGTTCTGAACGCGGATGGGACCCGCGTGCCCGCTGATGCTGCGCCCACCATGCAGCAGCTTCTGAGTCATACCGCTGGATTTTCCTATGGGTTTGATCCTCGTGATCCTGTGGATCGTGCGTATCGAGAGGCGGACCTGTGGGCTGCCAAGGATCTTGATGAATTCGTGAATCGAGTGGCAACGCTGCCCCTGAAATTCCAGCCGGGGACCAACTGGCATTATTCCATCGCGGTGGACCTGACAGGCCTCATCGTGCAAAGGATCTCAGGACAGCGGTTTGATGAGTATCTTGCGGAACATCTCTTTGAGCCGCTGGATATGGTGGATACCTTTTTTGCAGTACCGGAGGAAAAGGCGCATCGATTTTTACCTAATCATCGTTGGGAACGAACGGCAGGCAAGGTCATTGTCATCGATGGATTGATCCCTGAGCTCGGCGGTCGCTCGAGTTCAAGAGCGATGGCTGACTTTTCTGATGTGGGGCTTTTTTCCGGTGGCGGTGGATTAGTGTCGACAGCCAGGGATTACATGCGGTTCGCCGAAATGCTGCGGGCTGGAGGTCGATTGGGAGACCAGCGTATTTTGGGCGAGAAAACGCTGAAATATATGACCAAGAATCATTTGCCCGCGACGACGGGCGCGGTGGGATTAGGGGAAAGCCCGCTTGCTAGTCGCTTTAAGGGCTTTGGTTTTGGCCTGGGCTTTGGGCTGATTGAGGATCCAGTAAGGAATGGATCGCTCTCGAGCCAAGGAACCTTTATGTGGGGCGGCGCAGCTGGCACGATTTTCTGGGTCGACCCGATCGAGGATTTGACGGTGGTCTCGTTGATTCAGCTAATGGCATCGCCCTGGCCGCTTCGTGAAGATCTTCGTGTCGCGATGTATCAGGCCTTGGAGGCATCGAACGAGTGAAACATCACAACAACGCAAGCGCTCTTGGCTGGCCTTGAGTATTCAAATTTACCGCTGAAGCTTAAAAGCGCAAGCGTGCCGCAGGCGCCGAGCGTTTCAGTTGAAAAAGGAGTGTGAGACATGGCAGCGATTCCAAAAGGTGGCACGGTTGCTGTAACGGGTGCGGCTGGGTTTATAGGCGGGTGGGTGGTTAAGCTGTTGCTCGCCGAAGGGTATCGAG
>CAYZUV010000048.1:10920-12861 GCA_964481245.1 uncultured Pseudomonadales bacterium | reverse complement strand
TCGGTTAAGGCCTTTCGGCTGTACGGGACATCGGCACCCAGCAGGGTTCGTGACGCACCGGCCACTGAGAGCAAGAGATGAAGGCCACTGACGCCGCCGCCGGCGAGACTAAAGTAGCCGGACGATGGGTGATCATGAAGCGAATGAATCAGGTCTCGAATGTTGATGTGCGTCATGGTCTATGAAGGGCGCGCTTTGATTTAGAATGGTTCGCCCTAGGGCGGTTGGAACTCAGAGAATGCAAATGATACGACGTTTCTTATTCGGGTTGCTGGTTTGCTTTGCACAGGTCAGTGCCCAGGGTGAGACGGAGCCATCGGTGATTCAAATTTCACCGGAGGCACTGGAAGACTATGAATTTGAGATTGAAGAATCGCCATTTAAGGTCTCCTCGCCCTCGGTGGGGCAGCGATTCATCTTTGATCGCTCAAGGCGCAACATCAAGGATCTATTGGCTCGCTACATCGGGACCACGCAACTGTTGCTCGATGAAACTGACTTGAAGCGCTTTCAAACCTTAGTGGATCGAAAGGCGATACGATCGAGTGATGTTGAGACGTGGCAGGCGCTGGGTGTGGTGTTTGGCGATGTATTGGTTGAGCAGCACGGACTCCACTGGGTGATGTATGAGGATGAGTTGGGCGCGAGTAAGGCGCTCCGGTGGAAAGAATCCGACAATTTCGTGTTCCCGGTCACAGTGTTTTCAAAACGCGTCCAATTCAATGAAACGATCGATGTGCTCGCTATTTACGAAAAAATCGCTTCGGATATTGACGCATTTAAAGTTGCGGCGGCGAGACCTCGAATGCCTGAGCGCCGAGCAACCCAAATGTTTGGCATCGACAGCTAAGTGCGGTGTGAAGTCGATTGAGAACCCGGTATACTCGCGCCCGGCGGAAGGCAGGAGCCTGAGTGTTAAGCGCTAATCGCCCGCGGCAGAGTGACGGCCATGGCTGTGGTCTAGCTGTTGAGGCTCACAAAAATTTGGGAAAGCACCATGAAAATTTTGAAATTCCTCTTTGTGGATTCAATCGTCAACATCTTAGGCGACCTGTTTGAGCAACCGCTGGTCATGTGGGGCTTTATTGGTTTGGGTTGGCTGTGCGTGCTTGTGATGATCGCGAGTGTTATCCAAACACTGCCATCGCTGTAGCGTCCAGGGCGCTTTAATCCCTAGGAAAAGCTGCCCTCTGGTTTTGACGTTGATTCCAGCGAAAAGGGTGGTTTTTGCGAAGCCCATCTAGAACAGGGTCAACCACAGTCTTTGTTACAGCTGCGCAATCAATTCGCGGCTAATTTGCGCTCCAGCGCCTCAATCACCAGATCGCCGAAAGCGTCGGTACCCACTGTCCTCGCTGAATCACCCACGCCTTTCAAATCAGCTGTCGTCACACCCGATTCGAACACCTCAGTCATGGCGTCCCAGACGAGACTCGCTTCTTCTTTCATATTGAAACTCATATCCAGCATCATCGCGACCGATCCAATCATGGAATAGGGATTCGCTATATTTTTGCCAGCGATATCAGGGGCAGATCCATGGCTGGGTTCGTAGTAAGCCTTCTCAGGTCCCAAACACGCGGAAGGCATGAGCCCGAGCGAACCAAGAATCCCGCCCCCTTGGTCAGACAAAATGTCGCCAAACATGTTCTCCATGACCATGACATCAAATTGGGCTGGATTGAGACACAGAGCAGTCGCTGCCGCGTCGACCAATTGGTGATGCACTTCGATGTCTGGGTAGTCAGCTTGAACTTCTTCGAAGACTTCGTTCCAGAGCACGCTCGACATCAGCACATTACTTTTGTGAATGTTGTGCAGCTTTCCGCGTCTCGCACGCGCCTGCTCGAAGGCGACACGCACCACGCGTTCGATCTGACGCTCATCGTAGGCAAGGGTTTCGTGAACGTAGCGCAAGCCATCCGCATTAACGCCGCGGTC
>CAYZUV010000048.1:8657-10820 GCA_964481245.1 uncultured Pseudomonadales bacterium | reverse complement strand
CCAGCTCTCGAATTAACAGGATATCGATGCCATCCCGAATGATTTCAGGCTTCAGCGGTGAAAAATGGGCCATGTCCTTGCTGAGGTAAATGGGCCGGAAGTTGGCAAAGGTCTCGAATCGAGCACGGAGAGGCAGAATCGCACCTCGCTCGGCTTGTTCTTCTACTGGAATTTTTTTTGATTCTTCATAGCTGAGGCCTACTGGGCCTTTCAAAATGGCATCGGCCGAGTCGCAAATGGCTTTTGTTTCCTTTGGGAAGGCTTGTCCGTGATCGAAGTAAGCCTGCGCGCCAAAGGGCGCGTGAATAAGTTCGAAGGCAACATCTCGGTGTTGCTCGAGCGTTGCAAAGACTCGAAGTGCCTGACGCATAATCTCTGGCCCGATGGCGTCGCCCTCCAGAATCGCGATTTTATGAGCATTGGTCATGAGAGTCTCCACTGGCGGGTTAACGAGGCGCCGCCATCCTACCATAGCCACTGTGATGCGGGTGCTGGCGCCCTACACGCGCTGCGCGACATCTAGCGAGCCTAGCGTTCCAAGGTAATGGACGCCAAAGGCGGCGCACCATAAAGGAGATAGGGCGCTCGCTCTGCCTCCCATTCTCGACGATCAAGCTCGATCCAATCGATCAGTTGATCGACGTCTTGATCCGGGTCGTCTACCCATTCGCGCAATCGTTTGGTGCCAGCGATCACATCAATCGGAGTTCGGTCGAGTGCGTACTCGTACTCGTGGTGACGCCATAGTAGGCCATCGATGTTGCCGCGCAGGTGCTTCAGGGCGATGGCCATCAGCGTATAGGGTAGATGATGCTGCGGCGCGTAGCCTGGATGATCGGTGTGAAGCTGTAATCCTTCACACAAAGCACCGGCGTGTTTATGGAACGTGGGTTCAAAATGGCAGGGCCTGATTAATGTCCCGCCTAGGGCAAAGGAGGCCTTTTCATGAAGTGCTTGGCTCAGCCGGAGGCTATTGATTCCCGGCGCACCCACAAGCTCAAGAGGGGTGGTGGTGCCTCGACCCTCCGAAAGTTCAGTGCCCTCGAGCAGTACAGTTCCAGCGAAATGCCGAGTCATGTTGAGACTCGAGGCATTCGGACTCGGGTTCACCCAGGGTTGAGTTTCTGGCCAAGCGATACAGTCCCAGCTGGAAAGATCGTAGCCCCGCATCGTGACGGTACGAAGCTTGGCGTCCAGCCTGAATCGATCATTCAGCCAGTGTGCCATCTCGCCCAAGGTCAGCCCGTGCGCGGTTGGAATAGGTGCTGTGCCAACAAAACTCTCGTGTCCAGGCTCGAGCGCCAAGCCATCGATCTGGCGCCCCGCAGGGTTCGGTCGATCTAGAATCCAGATGGACAGATCGCGCTCGGCAGCGGCCTCGAGCAAGTAATGCAGGGTGGTGAGAAAGGTATAGATTCGACAGCCAATATCCTGGAGATCAAACACCAGGCGATCAATCCCCTCGAGCATCTGGTCGGTCGGTCGTCGATGCGCACCATAGAGACTGTAAATGGGGATTTGATGGATCGGGTCCAAATAGTCCCCTGACTCGATCATATTGTCTTGTTTTTCGCCCCGAGCCCCGTGCTGCGGCCCGAAGACGCAGTGTGGGCGTGCCCCGGCTTCAATCAACGCGTCAAGGGTGTGTTTGAGACCCTTCGTCACAGACGCTGGGTGAGCGACCAAGGCAAAACGAGACCCCTTGAGTTCGGACAACATGTCCGGTGAGGCCAGTAACACATCGATGCCGAATTCAAAGTCCAAAGTTCGTGCCCTCTAAAAATAGCGCAGGGTTATGGAAGTCGGGTTGGTCGCCATGGTCGCTAGCATAGTAAAGCATGGCCCCGTCCCAAACGATGATCGCGGCGCCTTGGACTCTGGGTGATATCGGCCAGCCCTCATGAGAAGCCATCCGAAATCGTAGCCGCTGGGACTGTTGCGCAAAAGCCGAAATAGAAAATTGGGTCGGTATCCAAGCGTTAGACGCTTGCATGCCCCGGCGGTAGTTGTCGAATGCGTAACACTGCCAGTCGCCATTGGGAGAGAAGTTGAACTCCAAATAAGCGGTTCCTTCTTCGGAGCCTAGGAAGCATTCAAAGCAGGTTTCCAGCCAGAGCTCTGATCGCCGGATGCCGATGGTATTTACCTCAGGCATCGGCGCAC
>CAYZUV010000048.1:4116-8557 GCA_964481245.1 uncultured Pseudomonadales bacterium | reverse complement strand
ATTAATGCTCACCTCGTATCCGCCTGCAGAGCCTAAGTTCTCGTGTATTCTAACGGGCCGAAGTGATCTCGAGTAAAAGGCAATGGCAGCGTTCGATTTTGATTTGTTTGTTCTCGGTGTTGGGTCTGGTGGTGTTCGGGCGGCGAGAATGAGCGCAGGCTATGGTGCGCGAGTGGCCACCGCCGAGGCAGTTCACATGGGTGGAACCTGCGTCAACGTCGGCTGCATTCCTAAAAAGCTCTACGTGTATGGCGCGCACTTCGCCGCAGACTTTGAAGATGCACGGGCCTATGGTTGGGACGCCCCCATACCTGACATCGATTGGGCAACACTCAAACGAAATAAAGATGTCGAAATTAAACGATTAAATGGGATCTACGGCGGCCTCCTCGATCAAGCGGGCGTCACGCATTTTGATGGCCGAGCCGTTTTGGTTGATGCCCACACCGTCGCGATTGGTGAAAAACGAGTGACGGCGGAGAAAATTCTTGTTGCCACGGGTAGCAAACCTTTCGTGCAAGATATTCCCGGCAAGGAATACTTGTCCACGTCTGACGATGCGTTCGCGTTAGAGACGCTGCCGAGACGAGTGTTGGTCTTGGGGGGCGGTTATATTGCCGTCGAATTCGCGGGCATCTTCGCAGGACTTGGCGTCGAGACAACGCTTGCCTATCGCGGGCCGAAATTGCTGCGTGGATTTGATGAGGACATTCGCGACATGATGGATGCTGCGGTTCAGCACCAGGGCATTAAATTGGCTTTGAATACCACGCTCAACTCGGTCCAACGAGTGGCGAGTGGCGCGCTCTCAGCCGAGTTCGCCGACGGGTCGAAGGCAGAATTTGATTTTATTCTGGCAGCGACGGGTCGAACGCCCAACAGTGCTGACCTCGGGCTCGAGGCTCTGGGCGTAGCAATGAGTGACAATGGCGCCATTATCGTCGATCAGGATTTTCGGACGTCAGTACCGCACATTTATGCATTAGGCGACGTGATTGATCGTTTCCAATTGACACCTGTGGCTATCAAGGAAGCCATGGTGTTTGCGGCCAATGCGTTCGCTGGGGGTAAGCAGTCCATGAACTATGATCTCATTGCGACCGCAGTATTTTGTCAGCCCAATGTGGGTGTGGTCGGGTTGACTGAAAAGGAAGCTCAGGACGCAGGGCACAAGACTCAGATATTTCGTTCTAAGTTCCGCCCACTCAAACACACGCTCACCGGTCGCAATGAACAATCGTTAATGAAGTTGGTCGTGGATGCAGAATCGGACCGTGTGCTTGGCATCCATATGATCGGCGCTGAGGCGGGTGAAATCATTCAAGGTTTCGCCGCCGCGATGACAGCAGGCGTGACCAAAGCGCAGCTTGATCAAACGGTAGGCATTCATCCAACAGCGGCAGAAGAGTTCGTAACCATGCGCGAGCCGGTCGCTCAAGCCTAGCGAGGCGCCCTCATGTGGATGGGGATCGATGGCTGCCGAGGCGGTTGGGTCATTGCTTCGATGCCTGCGGATTCGAGTCGCGTTGTTGACATTGAAATCGAGGTCGCGCCGCGTTTGGAAGCGCCCTTATTGAATGGAGAATTGAGTGTTGCGCTGATCGATATGCCTGTGGGGTTGCTGAGCGACCGTTCCCGGCAGATTGAAACGCTGGCGCGTCGTGCGCTGCCAGGGCAGGCCAGCACCGTATTCAATGTGCCTGTTGCAGATGCAGTTTATGCATCGAGCTACCCTGAGGCATCGGCGCTTAATGCGCGTCACACCGGCAAAAAGCTCTCAAAACAAGCATGGTATCTGTGTCCAAAAATTCGGGAACTCAATGAATTGTTGGCGGCGCAGCCTTCGCTGGCGTCGAAGGTGTTCGAGTCTCACCCTGAGATCGTGTATCGACAATGGGTCGGTCAAAGACTGCCGAAGAAGAAAACGGCTGAAGGTGAGCGAGCGCGAGTTGAATTTCTTCGCTCGGTCGGCGTGCCCGTCGATCGGCTGGTGCGCGACGTCGGCACTCGATATCCCAAGCGCATGGTTCTAATCGATGATGTGCTGGATGCGCTGGTGTTGTTGCTGTTAGCAACTCGCCCGTCTCGGGACCTTGATCCTGCGCCGCAAATAGCCCTGACCGGTTGTCCGATTAACCTAAGGGTGCCCGATCCAAGTTGAACGAGCCGCGCGCTCAGCTCGGTTGGATCTCGATACCCAAGAAGAAGGAGATCTGCTAGGGTTTGGCGCGTATTCACCATGCAAGGCGTAAGGGATGGGCGGCTTTCAAGGCATTCTCGAATTTCTCGACAGTTATTTGCAATCAGCAGTCTATTTTCCGTTCCTGCTGCTGGGAACCGGGATCTTTTTCACCCTTTATTTGGGCTTTCCGCAGATTCGTTACTTTCGCCATGCGTGGGATGTGGTTAGGGGTAAACACGACAAAGAAGGGGCGGACGGCGATGCCTCGCACTTTCAGGCACTTTCCACCGCGATCTCTGGCACCGTCGGAACTGGAAACATTGGCGGCGTGGGTTTTGCGATCTTTCTAGGGGGTCCGGCTGCGCTGTTCTGGATGTGGATGACCGCGTTTTTCGGAATGACAACGAAATTAGTCGAAGTGACGCTGAGTCACCGCTACCGTGAAAAAGATGACCAGGGATTCATCGTCGGCGGGCCGATGTTCGTGATGGAGAAGGGCCTCAACATGAAGTGGCTTGGTGTGCTCTTTGCGCTTGCCACCATCATCAGTAGTTTTGGTAGCGGCAACATGCCCCAAAGCAACAACATCGCTGTGGGGCTCCAAGACACCTTCGGCATTGAGCCCTGGATGACGGGCTTAGTGCTAGCAATCTTGATGGCGGTGGTCATTCTTGGCGGCGTAAAACGAATTATTAAAGTCGCTGAGAAAGTGGTGCCAACCATGGCCATTGTTTACGTGGTTGCCGGATTGATTGTGATCGCAACGAACTATGAAAACATCTTGCCTTCCTTTGCTAGCGTTCTATCCGATGCGTTTACGGGGTCGGCTGCGGTCGGTGGCTTTCTTGGCGCAAGCTTCGCTTATGCCTTTAATAAAGGGGTGGGTCGCGGGCTCTATTCGAATGAAGCGGGCCAGGGCAGCGCGCCTATTGCGCACGCTGCGGCCAAAACGGATGACCCGGCGTCTGAGGGCATGGTCTCGCTGTTGGAACCTTTCATTGACACGATTTTGATCTGCACCTTGACGGGCCTCGTGATTTTGTCGTCTGGCGTATGGATTGAAAAACACGAGAATACGTTTCAGAGATTTGACACTGAATTACTCAGCGGTCGCTGGTCAGATGCGAATGAAGCTGATCGAAAGGAACTCTATGGTTACCTCAATGGCGGCGAAACCGCTGTTGAACGGCTCGGAGAGCAGGGCGCCATCGCGCTGACCGTGGTCGATGGTGAGATACAAGAGGACATCACTATCCTCCACAACCGTTCAATTGCGGAATCGGTGCTGGTGCTATCAGGCGGCGAGCCCTACACGGGTGATCTCAGTGTGGAGAAAGGTTCGATCAAAGAATCGGTGGTGCTGACGGGGAAATCACTGATCCACTCTGCATCGCTCACGGCTGAGGCGTTTACTCGAAGTTTCATGGGGGATCTCGGTCGACCTGTGGTGGCCCTCGTGCTGCTCCTCTTTGCATTTACCACGGCGGTGGCTTGGTCCTACTATGGTGACCGGGCTGTGGCCTACCTGTTCGGCACGAAATGGTTGGTGCCTTATCGACTGAGTTATGTGGTTGGCTTTTTCATTGCTGCGATATCAGACACCTCACTCATATGGCTGATCGCGGCGATCACGGTCGCACTGATGACGATTCCTAATTTAATAGCCATCTTGCTCTTACGGGTCGAGGTGAAGTCACTGGTGAATGAGTATTGGCACCGCGTACGTAGCCAAGGTGAATAAGGTCAAGCGAGCATTGTCGCGCCCACTTGTCCTAGGGATCGCGAACAGATGAGCCGGTTTGTAAAGAAACGTTCGACGCTGATTGAGGCACTGGAAGTCGAGGTGCACGAGTTCGAGCACGAGACGGGCGCCAGCTACCTTCATTTTCAAGCGGACCATCCCGAACACGCCTTCTTGGTCGCCTTTCGAACCTTGCCCTCGGACTCGACTGGCGTCGCCCATATTCTAGAGCATACGGCGCTGTGCGGTAGCGAGCGCTTCCCAGTGCGGGACCCATTTTTCACGATGCTGAGACGCTCCCTCAGCACCTTTATGAATGCCTTTACGACCAACGACTACACTGCGTACCCGTTCGCGAGCACCAACGATAAAGATTTCGATAATTTACTGGCCGTTTATTTAGACGCGGTATTTTTCGCGAAATTGGATCCACTCGACTTCGCGCAGGAAGGGCATCGAACCGAGTTTGAAGTCATCGATGATCCGGAATCGCCCCTTGTTTATCGAGGGGTGGTCTT
>CAYZUV010000048.1:0-4016 GCA_964481245.1 uncultured Pseudomonadales bacterium | reverse complement strand
GCATGGTTACTCGGGCCTTCCACCGATTTGGAAGCCGTCTTGACAGCGCATCTGGTCGTTGATTTGTTGCTGGATTCCAGCGCTGCGCCGCTCAGACAAGTGCTCGATCGGTGCAAATTTGCAGAGAGCGTATCGCCACTTACTGGTCTCGAAGAAAGCAATCGAGAGATGAGTTTCATTTGTGGTGTTGAGATGGCTGACGCTCAGTCACTTGAAGCCTTCAAAGCCTCCGTTTGGGCATGTCTAGAAGAAGTCGTGAGAGAGGGCGTGCCTCGCGAGCGAATCGAGGCAGCGCTGCATCAATTGGAATTGTCGCAGAGAGAGTTGGGTGGCGATGGTATGCCGTACGGCCTGCAGTTGATGTTCAGTGGATTGTCGGCTGCTGTTCATCGGGGGGATCCAGTGGAGGTGCTTGACTTTGATCGGGCGCTCTCTCGGTTGCGGGCATCGCTTGAGGATCAGGGGCCTGCACTCGTCAGTCAGTGGATCAGCGACGCGCTACTTGATAATCCTCATTGCTTGATGCTCGCGCTATCCACGGATCCAGCGCTCGCAGCGAGAGAAGAACAAGCGCAACTCGAAACTTTGCAGCGCATCAAATCTAAGATGTCGGATGCTGAGCGAACGGCGGTGATCGACCGCGCTCGAGCCCTCGCTGCTCGTCAAGCGGCTCCTGAGGATTTGGCTTGCCTGCCGAAAGTGGGTCTCGAGGATGTGCCCATCGAAAAGCACTACCCAAGACCGTCGGTCGAGGGTGGGCTGACAGGATATGCCGCCGGCTGTAACGGACTCGTCTACAATCAGATGATGGTGCCGCTGCAAGCCATGTCTGCCGACGCCTGGTCAGCTTTGCCGCTTTTGTGCCAGCTTTGGGGCGAGCTAGGTGTTGCAGATTTGAGTTACCTTGATCTGCAGGACCGTCAGTTATCCGTATGTGGAGGCATAACTGCTTATAGTGCGCTGCGGTCACTGTCGGCTTCAGGTGATCGCGCTGCAGGGTATGCGGTCCTCAGTACTCGAGGACTCGCGTCAAATATGGTGCCCATGGCTAAACTGCTGGTCGAAACCTTTGACGAACTCAGATTGGATGAGTGGTCCCGGATCGAAGAGATTGTCCAGCAGATCAAGTCTCGGAAAGTGCTCGGTGTCGTGCAAAGCGCTCACAGTCTAGCGATGCTGGCTTCGGCGGGTGCGTGGTCTAGATTATCGGCTCTGAACCACCGACTGTCGGGTTTGGGCAGCCTGTCTCAGTATCGAGCTTGGTGTGCGTCACTCGCGGCAGGAGAGACCGAGACTCTGGGCTCGATCCTCTATGAACTCCATCAGCAATTGCGATCAGCCCCCAAGAGCGGGTTAGTGGTTGCCGATGGCCATCACCTAGATGAGGCCCTGGCTCAGCTGAATGCAAGCTGCGCAGATTGGCGTTGCATCAGTCCAACTGAATTTTCGATCTCCCAGCCCTTGCTGCCCGAGGCGCAGGCTTTCTTTACGGCAACCCAGGCCAATTTCTGCGCGGCCTGCTTGCCAGGAGTACGGGAGGGGCATGAAGACGCAGCCCCGCTCATGGTTCTTGCGCGAATTTTGTCACAGCAATATTTACATCCTGTGTTACGGGAGCAGGGCGGAGCCTATGGTGGTGGTGCGAGTTTTGATCAAACCACCGGGCTTTTTCGCTTTTATTCTTTTCGCGATCCAGAGTTGAATAAAACGCTGGATACCTTCAGGCATGCGGGTCAGTGGGTGAGATCAAACCCCATCACGCCAGTCGAAGTGGAGGAATCGGTGCTCAGTATCGTGAGTGGTATTGATGCGCCTGGCTCTCCCGCCGGAGAGGCAAGAACGGCGCATCACCAAGGGTTGCAAGGTCGAACCGAAGAGACGCGCCGAAGGTTCAGGCAGGCCATCTTAGAGGTCACCCCGGAGGCGGTGATGCGTGTAAGTGAGACGTATCTCAATCAAACGCCGTCGTTAGCGGTGGTGACGGCAGCGAAACATCAATCCGAGTTGTCTGGTGACTTTGTCTGCGAGCAACTCGCGTAATCAAACTCGGCGGCTTCGTCTGTAAACAATGGCATAACCGAAGGAAGGCAGGCGCCAGTCAGTCAAGAGACTAAAGGAAGAGGTGCAGTGGTTGGCTTCTAGCATCAAGGTTGCTCGGCGGGGGGTTAAGCAGCGCAAGTTAAACGTGCTTTTTTAAACGCTGCATGATACTGATTCGAGCCTTGTTAAGAAGTGTATCGTGCATAGCAAAGAATGAACTGCGAGTTTGAAGAGTGGAGAGCGAACCGTAACCATGGACAATAACCGTGACTTTGAGCGGTAAATAGAACGACAAGGGATCTAAGGCACCAAAAAAACTTGAGCCGATGACCGGCATGACACTCGGTGCGCTTGAGCTTAAGTTCAGCAGCAGACGACAAATTTAAAAAAACAGGAGCGAAGCGATGGGAGACTATCTCAAACTAACCAGTGCGGATGGCCATGAATTTGAAGTGTACGAAGCGCTGCCTGAGGGTGAACCCAAGGGGGCGATTGTCGTCATTCAGGAAATCTTCGGCGTTAACGCGCACATTCGAGAGGTGGCCGATGGCTATGCCGCTGCGGGCTATCGCGCCCTTGCACCCGCGCTCTTTGATCGTGTGGATGCCCGGATTGAACTCGGCTATGCCGGTGCCGATATGATGCAAGGCGTGGAAATTGCGCGAGGAAAGTTGAACCCTCAGGAAACGCTCATGGATGTTCAAGCGACGGTGACTGAAGCGGGCCAAACAGGATCAGTGGGGGTCGTGGGTTATTGTTTTGGGGGCTTGATGTCCTTTCTTTCGGCCTGCCATCTCGATGGCTTAGCATGTGCGGTGAGCTATTACGGTGGAGGCGTTGCCGGTCAACTGGATCAGTCACCCAAGATTCCAGTTCAATTTCATTTCGCCGAGCAAGATGCGCATATCCCGATGAGTGATGTCGATCAAGTGCGGGCGGCGCTCCCAGACTGTGCGCTATTTACCTATGATGCAGATCATGGGTTCAACTGCGATCACCGAGCCAGCTTCGATGAATCCGCTGCAAGGGAAGCTCGCGGGCGAGCCCTAGATTTCTTCGCCGAACATCTGTGATCCATTGAAAAAAAGGGTCACTTATCTTCTCGTGGATGGCTGTTGGTAGTGCTGATGTGGTTCGTCTGAGATTTTCGCTGGCCCAAAACCCGAGACCCTCAATCGTTGCGACGGGCGCGATCGGGCGACCTCCTGATCCAGTTATGGAAGTATGCGCTTGAGAGAAAATGTAAACGGAAAAGGCTTGCGATTCAGCGCCCAGTCCTCAAAAAGAGTCCTCAAAAAGAGTCCTCGAAAAGAGCGCTTAAAAAACATTCGGTTCGCGTCGCTCAACACGATGCGTGAGAGCGTAGGCTCTGGGTGCGGATTAATAGGTCGAGATTGCAGTTGAGAGATTGCAGTTGAGAGATCGCAGTGGATAAGTCACTGGTGGAAGAGAGAGGTTGAACCTATGGCGGCGCCCTTCGATCTGTATTTTTGGCCAACCCCCAATGGTTACAAAGTCTCGATCATGCTGGAGGAGCTGGGCGCAGAGTATGCGCTGATCCCCGTGAATATCACGAAAGGGGAGCAGCATTCAGAGGCGTTCAGTCAGGTATCGGCGAACCGCAAAATTCCTGCGCTCACTCACTACGTGGAATCTAGCGCGGCGCCTGTGTCGTTATTCGAGTCGGGTGCGATCTTGTGGTACCTCGGTGAATGGTCGGGGCAACTGATCCCAGTTGATACCGCGCGAAGACGGGAATGCATGGTCTGGCTGATGTGGCAAATGGGCGGGCTTGGGCCTATGGCCGGTCAAGCTCATCATTTTCTGCAGTACGCTTCTGAAGACATTCCCTATGCCAAGCAGCGCTATCAAATGGAGTGCGAGCGACTCTATGGCGTACTTGACCAAGCGCTGAGTGATAGGGCCTTTATTGCCGAAGAATACAGTGTGGCAGACATTGCCATTCTCGCTTGGGT
>CAYZUV010000047.1:0-13113 GCA_964481245.1 uncultured Pseudomonadales bacterium | reverse complement strand
CATACAAATACTGGCAAATGACATTGGCCTGATAATCATCAAGGTAGGCCAAGACAGCTTCATCGAATTGCAGAATCTTCAGTCCTAATAGCGCCTCGGGCTCTTCAGTGATGGTGACCGTGTCGGAGGGCGAGCGATCTGCTTTAGAGAGCAGGCTAGATATTCTTGTGTAGGCGTACTGTAAATAAGGTGCCGTGTTGCCCTCGAAGGCCAGCATCGTGTCCCAATCAAACATGTAATCGGTGGTTCTATTTTTCTGCAATTCGGCGTACTTGATGGCTCCGATTCCTACGACCTCTGAGATGGTTTTCACCTCTTGATCTGTGGCGCCGTCGTTCCTTGATCGAATGAGGGCCGCGGCGCGCTCAACACTCTCCTTCAATACATCAATCAATTTAACGTCGGCGCCGTCGCGAGTCTTGAACGGCGTTCCGTCTGCCTTGAGAACAAGACCAAACGGCAGGTGTCTGGTTTCGACCTCATCTTTGATCAAACGCCCCGCTCGAGCGACAGCGTAAGCCTGTCGTAAGTGGAGGGATTGAGCGGCGCCGACCACGTACAGCAGGTGGTTGCCTCTCAATGTGTTCGCCCTGTAATCCAATGCTGCGAGGTCGGTGGCCAAATACGGAAAGCCGCCGTCTGACTTTTGGACAATCGCCGGCAATGTCTGCCCGTCTTTGCCTTTAAACTCATCTAAGAACACGCACTGAGCCCCATCCGATTCGATGAGCAACCCCTCGGCGTTGAGTCGATCAACGAGTGGATGGAGGGCATCGTTGTAGGCACTTTCTGCGCGAACGTCTGATCGCTTCATGGTGATATTGAGCAGTTCGTAGACCGCGCCCGCGTGATCGAGCGAGGTTTCGATGAACTGCCGCCAAAGTGCGAGTAAGTGCGGGTCCCCGCTTTGCAAGTCCACGACACATTGCCTGGCTTTAGTCGCGAATTGCGTATCGGATTTAAAACGGGCACTCGCCTCTTGGTAGAACCTCTCGAGGTCTGCCAGTGCCGCCGTCTGGGCTTGCTGAGTCTGAGCGGACTCTTCGAGGTAGGCGAGGAGGCTGCCGAATTGCGCGCCCCAGTCTCCGACGTGATTCACGCGGATCGCGCGATGGCCCACATACTCCAGAACTCTGACCACGGTATCGCCGATGACCGTAGATCGTAAGTGGCCAATGTGCATTTCTTTGGCGAGGTTAGGTGAGCTGTAATCCACGACGTAGGTCTGAGGGTGCTCAATAAAAGGCCTCTTCGGTAACTCAGATTCGTCGAGCCATTTCGAGAGGGTGGCTGCGGCGACCGTGATGTTTATAAACCCAGGACCTGCAACCTCAAAACTTAAACCCGCGGACTCGTGGCGCGATTCCAGAAGCGTCACCGTCTCGGAAGCTTTGTCCCGCGGGTTGGCTTTCGATGCTTTTGCGGCGGCCATGATGCCGTTGGCCTGATAGTGACCAAACTGAATTTTCTGTGAGGGTTTAACGATCGCCGGAAACCCGCCCAGACCCACGCTGACCATAGCGTCTTCAACGAGTGAATCGAGAAAATAGCGAATGTTCATGAGCCGCCTCTTTACGGGGCGGGAAGTTTAGCAAATTGTGTCTTGGCGAGTCTTTCTACTCGTGCGCGATACAGCAGATTAACTGAGGAAACTATTCTTGGCTTTTAGGACTCGAGCGACCGCTGACAGGGGGTCGGCTGATCGAAGGCTTGGGCCTTATGCTCTCGATCACCCAGTTGGCCAAAGACTCGACGTTCACGGGTTTCTGAACGGTTTGCAAATTGAGTTCTGACTGAGGCAGTTGACCGAAGGGAGTCTCAAGGTGGGCGGACACAATAAAAACCGGTTGGTCCGGCAATAGCGCTTCAGCCTGTTCGAGTAGCGCATGACCGCCAGGGTCGGCCAGCACGAGTTCCATGACGAGGGCGTCGAGATAGACGTGTCGACGGGCCAAGAAAGCTGCGCCATCTGCGCCACTTGCCATGTGCGCCACTTGGGCGCCGCGCGCCTCTAGCGCTGACTTGAGGTTTGTGGAGAATCTGCGGTCAGGATCAATGATGAGAATGGAAGGTGCCTTTTCCGATCGATGAAACGGCGCTGCCCTGTCAGCAGCTGGGAGACTGATTCGAAAATGACTGCCAGATGACGTGCTGCTGAGCAGCGCGAGGTCACCCGCATATCGCCGGGTCATATCACGCACGTTGGCAAGACCTAAGCCGTGGCCTTGTGCTTTCGAGGTATGAAATCCCTCGAAGATCTGTTCCTGAAGTTGAGGATTGATCCCATGGCCTGAGTCCTTGATATCAATCTCGATCTCGCTCTCTCCAGCGCGAACGGATAGCGCAATGATGCCCGATCCCGAAATCGCATCTCTGGCGTTGATGATGAGGTTGAGAAGGATGTTTCGCAACGTGCTTTCAGGCATGTTTGTCAATGGCGGGCGGCTTTCTATCGGGCCCTGATAGTCAAGTGTGACGCGATCAGGCAGGGCGTGGCGAAAGAGAGGCAGACTTTTTCGAATGGCCAGATCGATGTCGATCACATCATTTGAGCGGGTATTTACTTTGCCAAAGGCGAGCAGTTCTCGCGTAATCGATTGGCCATCCTCGACACTTTGTTCGAGTAATCTTGCCGCCTCACTCGCGGGCACTTTAGCGCGCACGTGTTGTATCTGTGATCGCGCAACGGTGAGCAAGTTGCCAAGATCATGAGCGAGCCCTAAAGCCGCGTCGCCAGCCGAAACTCTTGATTCCAAATGTTCCACTTTCGACTCGAGTTCTGCGATACGTGACTTCAGTAGTGCGTCGCCAGAGCGATCCTCGAAAACAGCCAGGCCTAAAAGACGATCGTCGAGTTCGATAACTCGCGCCCAAAACTTGAGATCAGTAGATGGGATGCCTTGGTCGAGTGGGCGAGCGGTCGGGTTGGTTTTCGAGTCTTTGTCGATCGGTAGGCGAATCGGTAAGCCATCAATGACCGGTCGTTTCGAAAAGTCCCGGTAGAAGCTGTCGAGCTGTCGATTGATCAGCGCGGGGCTCAGCAAGGTCCTGAGGGAATGTTTGACCTCTGATCCGTGCAGGTTGAACATCCTCCTGAATCCAGCGTTTGACCACGTGATGGCGCCCTGATCGTCGAAAATGCAGGCTCCGCCCAAAAAAACCCGATCCCCAATCAGAGTATTAACCAAGCTTTGAGGGTCCTGCCGTCGACGTTCCTTGTGAGTGATGGGCCATACGAGGCCTATCGTTTCATCGGCTGTGAGCCATTCGATGACGTACTGGGCGGACAAGGGCGTAGGCTGATCGGTCTTGGTCGAGCGCTGAAGCGGTGTTCCTGTGCTTTCGCTCGCTGCGAGGATCTGAACGCGTTCCTCCGAAATCGAACCGGCAAGCCAAGCTTGGAAACGCTCAGCGTCAATCTTTATCGCCATCAAGTGATCATCGTTTTCCTGAGACAAAATCCCACCCGACGACTCAAGGTCATTCAAAAGGTCAAGCCAAGAAACTGGGCATTGAATTGAAATGTCAGAGCCCAAGGATTGGACCAAACCCGACTTCGAGCGACTCAGCAAGGCGGTTGCGATGTGCGCTTGGATCCCTCTTTGCTCAACTTCGGTTCGAAGCCTCGAATTGGTTACCAGCATGGTTCGCCCCAAAGCTCTCAGGGCGTGATGAAGTTGGCGTACTTGGAGTCCAAGCCGATAGCGAGAAAACGGCGCAGATAATTTTGTTGCAAGCGAAGCAGCGATATTGGCCGGCAGGGCCGGGCACCGAAGGTCAAAGTCTGCAAAGTGGCTGTGATAAGAGACTCGGATTTTTGTTTGAGGCTGTCCGGTTTCTCGAGCGAAAGCCTCGAGTTCTGATTCAATCATCTTGATGAAAGGAAACGCCAGACGCTCATTCTCCAGCGCGTTGATCTGGCAACGAAGTTGATACTGGGAGTGAGCAATCACCTTGATCGTCAAGCGAGCATCTTCGAAACAGAGCCCCGCATCTCCAAGAAGTTCAATAAAAAAGCGAAAGGGCATGGGTTCGAGTTTGGCGAGATCGACCCAATGGCGCATGCCTGGCTGCGACCAAAGGGATTGGCAAGCGGCGGAAAATTCTGGTTGGGGCAGGCGAGAGAAAATGTGACCAAGGATATGGTTGAAATCGCGCCAGGCCATAACGTCAAGGAATGTTTCTGAATCTCGGAGGTCGCGGGCACGCACGCGGGTTCCACGCAGCAGGGTGTTTTCTTCAAAACCTCGCGCGGTGCAGTATTGAATGAGATTGAGGACGCGCTGCTCATTGATTCTCATTCCGCGATTTTCTCTAATCGTTAAGCAAAGTCAAGGTGAGTTAAATTCACTCGCGTTGCCGCGCACGGTCCAAGGCAGCCTGCCAAGCCTCAGGGAATTTCTGATGAGCCGACTCACAGCTTGCCGCCGTATGGGCGTAAATTCCGCGTCGTTTGCGCTCGAACCAATGGTCGTGGTTATCAATCAAGATTCGACCTACCGTGCTCGGAGCGCCAAGCTCGCGCAATTTGTTTGGCGAACATTCGCCGTGTATTTCGAGCAACGCCAAAGTGACGAGCACGTTTTCTCGGTAAGCGGTGACCAGCGGGATAATGCTGGCTTGACCGCCCACCGCTTGGTCAGACTGTCTTGTGGCGAATTCTTTTAGGATCGCGCTGCGTAGCCGCTTGTCTTTAGGGCCACCGCGCGGCTGAGGCTTAGCGACAAGCGCCTCTTTAATCGTGGTGCCGAGTTGAGATTCTCTAATCCATAAAAGTCCTATGCCCAGTCTCCTAAGGAGGCCCAGAAATTGCCGCCTCTGTGTTGACTTCACAGCATCAAAAGGCAGTGCGGCATACACAAAGTCGGCGCAACGCGCTCGTGCTGTGAGTTGATAGATCAGCTTTAAGCTGGGCTTTAATTTCAGCTCGATAACCGTGAGCTCGCCGCCCCGAACCGCGATCACATCGCACGATTTCACTTCAGCCATGACGGCGTAGTTAGCCGAGATAAACCAGGCGGCCACCGGTGCGTACAGTTCGCTCTCTTGCTCAGCCATACCGCTCGGTGACTAACTCTCTGAACCCGTCGAGTCGATAATTGCTCATGAGCAACAAATGAGTCACGGGGCTTTCTTGATTTCGCTCGCGATCGATTAGATCCATCAGGGTGTCTGCCGAGCGGATGATGACTGAATGAGGGACCAAGCTGAGCGACTCAGTATCAAAGTGGACATCTCGCGGGATAAACCAGATGACTTGATCAGCCTCCGCGACAGAGGATCCCAGGGTGCTCGCGTGTTCCCCGTGCCTCATGGTGTATGAGCCCAGCTCAACCACTGCAATAATGGGCTCGCGACCTACTTTTGCCCGTAGGCCACTCAAGGTGGTTTTGATTGCCGTTGGATGATGAGCAAAATCGTCATAAACCTTGAGATGTTCATGCTCATAAATGAGTTCCATACGGCGTTTGACGCCCTGGAAATTCGACAATGCGTCAGTGGCCACGGGAATCGGTACACCAGCATGTCGGGCGGCGGCGATCGCGGCGAGGGCGTTCTTTGCATTGTGTCGTCCGGTCAGTTGCCACTGAACTTCGCCATAGGTTCTGTTCGAGTCAAAGACCTCAAAGCGTGAGGCATCTGACCGGAGTAGGTGTGCTTTGAGGTCGGTTTGACCTGGATCTTCGTCCAGCGCGAAGTTCAAGCAAGGGCTCCAGCACCCCATGCCGAGCACCTCATCGATGGCTTGATCTAGGCTCGGTCGGATGATCAAACCCTGATCCGGCACAAGACGAACCAATTGATGAAACTGTTTCTGAATAGAGGCTAAGTCTGGATAGATATCCGCGTGATCAAATTCCAAATTGTTGATGATTAGTGTCTGCGGCGCATAGTGTTGGAATTTGGCACGGCGATCAAAGTACGAGGTATCGTACTCATCGGCCTCGATCACAAAGAAGGTGCCACCGCCGAGCTGAGCAGAGGGTCCCAGACCCAAGGGTACACCGCCAATTAAATAGCCGGGCTCGAGTCCCGCCTCGATGAGAATGAATGCCAGCATAGATGCCGTCGTCGTTTTCCCATGGGTGCCGCTCACGGCCAGTACCCATTGTCCTTGTAGCACATGCCGGCCAAGAAACTCGGCGCCCGAACAAAAGGGTTTGCGGCTGCGCAATAGCGCCTCGACCGCTTCATTACCGCGTCCCAGCCCCGCATTGCCCAAAATGACCAGATCGGCAGCGCTCGGAATACTCTTCTCAGAGTATGGGCTTTGTAGCGGGATTGAGGCTTCCTCGAGTTGGGTGCTCATGGGCGGGTAGACCTGCTCGTCGGATCCTGTTACTTGATGCCCCATGGCTTTGGCCAGCAGGGCGATGCTACCCATGAGTGTGCCGCACGCCCCCAAGACGTGAACGTGCATTTAAAGTTCCCCCACCCAGTGGAGGCTTGCGAGCGTGCTGAGCAGTTCGGTCACGAAAATAAGAATGGCGCCTTGTGCGAGGCTGAGGCGCGCGACTTTTGCCAGGATATTGCCGCCGATCAATAACCACCAGGCGAGCCAAATCCAGGTCAGCGAGTCTGCAACTGCCCGCAGCCATTCGAGCTCACTCTTCAGCAGGATGAGATTCACCGGTAAGAGAATTAAGGTCATCAGCGCGCTCGTTCCAAGCAAACTACCCACCGCTTTGGTGAAGTGTTGATGCGCACTTTTGAATCGAAGGATGCCGTAGAGCAGCGTTAACTGAACGAAGAGACCAACACTCAGAATCAGAACGACTTCCGTGGATGTCCGAGTGGGGTAGTTAATGATCCCTGCACAGAGGGCAACCATGGCATAGGACGAAAAAAGGACAGCCAAGACCACCATACGCTCTGGAAGATGCATGGGGTCTGCTTTGAGCAAACACAGACGCCAGAAATAAGTAAAAATGATGTGCACGATGGCGGAACCGCTGGCTTCAAGTCATGTTCTTTCAAAGTGCCGTGAGGATCAAGCCGCACGGGCGTCTGCTCGACTTGATTCCGATGGATCGGCCTCGAGCGGCTGATAGCCAGTATCGATTTGGCGAACAGCACGTAGCTTGCCAAGTAAAGCAAGGCTGAGCAGTGCGAGAATCGCGCCGCTCATCATCAAGCCCGCGTGAACACCATAGTGCTCAGCCACAAAACCCACAGGTAAAACGCCAAGCGGCATTAGGCCATGAGACATCAAATCGATGCTCATGACGCGCCCCCGCATCCTTTGGCTGACTTGTAGCTGCACAAGACTTCGGTTCATCGACATGTTGATGGCCGAAACGAAACCCACAAAGCAGATTGCAACAAAGGCCGCCTCGAATGCGCTCGTAAGGCCAAAAACGAGAACGCCAACCCCCCAAAGCGTGTTGGTTGCAAACAACCATAATCCTTTGTGCCTGAGCGAACTCAGCTTGGCAAGTACCAGCGAACCTGCGATCGCGCCGATACCCATGCCCGTCATCAGCAATCCAAGGGTATCGGGCCCTGCGAGCAAAATGTCGGTGTTGAACGCGGGCAGCAGCGTCATGATGCTGAGCCCAAAAAGAAAAGGCAAAATTGAGAGCAAAATAAGCCCACCGACGATATTGGATTGCACCACATAACGAAGCCCTTCGACAGTGTCTTGGAGCGGAGAGCTCGTTGATTTCTCTGATGGTCGACCGTTGTGTTTGATCAGCAGCACACTGACACCGGAGAATCCGTAAAGAACTGAAAGAATGATGTAGACCCAGCCGACACCATAAGTCGACGTGGTATCGCCCCCTGCGATCATCGCAATCATGAAGCCTGCCAGCGCAGGTCCGAGTATCCTTGATAGATTCCAGGCGGCGGTATTGAAGGCCATGGCGTTGAAGATAAGTCGCTCGCCAACAATTTCGGGAATTAATGCGGTCCGAGCTGGAATTGACAGCGCCATGATGGTGCCGTTCAGAAAGCCGATTGCCATAAAGTGCCAAAAGGTGACGTGCCCGGAAAAAATCACCATGGCGAGATAAAGGCTTGCAATGCCATTGATCAACGGCGAGATGCCAATCACTGGTTTCTTGGGAACCCGATCAGCGAGCACCCCCCCAATCAGCGAAAACACCACCTGTGGAAGCATAAAGCTGAGCGTGACCCAGGTTAGTTGTAATGGCGAGGACGTCATCTCATAGACCAGCCAACCTTGAGCCACTTGCTGCATGTTCATAGCAAAAGCTGACCCCAGCATGCCCACCCACAGGTAGAGGTAATCTCGAACCTTCAGCGCGGCAAACAGGCGATTGTCTCTGGATGCCAGATGTTGTTGGGGCGGTGGGTTCAAGACTCTAGTTGCTCTTTATCGGCGCTGGTCCAGAGCGTCGACTGGATGGGACACAAGAACTGCGCGTTCGGGCGAGAGAGCGCTGGCGAGCCAGGCGCTTTTCCCGCCCCGGGGATGGGCCTAATCGGGCAGGCCCAGCACGCGTTTGGCAATGATATTCATTTGAACTTCATTCGTGCCGCCGTAGATTGTGACCGCGCGTGAATTGAGCCAACCCCGAGTGGACTCGATTTCGTTATCGGAGAAACCTTCGCCTTCCCAACCGAGACCTTGATGGCCCATGAGTTCCGACTTCAGTTCGGCGCCGTCTCGCGCAAGGCTCGAACCCACAAGTTTAAAGATGGACGTCGTCGCCCCGGGCGTGGTGCCTGATTGATTTTCCTGCACAACGCGTTTGGTTGTCAGCTGGAACGCACGTTCTGTCATGGTGTGCTTAAGTACTTTGTCTCGAGCCTCAGTATCAACGAGACGACCTTCCTCCGTGCCGATGTAGGCTTTTGCCGTCTCAACCATCGGATTCGACTTCGATTCTTTCTTGCGGTTGGCAGCGCCTGAAAGGCCTCCAATTCCGGAGCGTTCGAACTGAAGAAGGCGCTTGCCAATGCTCCATCCTCGGTTCAGCTCGCCCACCAGGTCCTCTCGCTTTGCGATCGCGTTGTCGAGAAAGGTCTCACAAAAGGGCGAGGAACCAGAGATCAGGCGGATGGGTTTAACCGTGACGCCGTCTTGGTGCATATCCAACAGTACAAAGCTAATGCCCTCATGCTTCGAGGCATTGGCATCTGTTCTCACCAATGCAAACATCCAATCGGCGTATTGCGCCCCGGACGTCCAGATTTTTTGGCCGTTGATGACGAAGTGATCTCCCTCAAGGACAGCCCGGGTCTGTAGGGCAG
The DNA here is from genome assembly GCA_964481245.1 of uncultured Pseudomonadales bacterium. Lineage (GTDB taxonomy): Bacteria > Pseudomonadota > Gammaproteobacteria > Pseudomonadales > Azotimanducaceae > UBA9926. The sequence goes on along the minus strand of CAYZUV010000047.1, from coordinate 3,894 downwards.
CGAGATCTGAGCCCGCCCCTGGCTCACTGTAGCCTTGGCACCAGCGAATGGTGCCGTCGCAAATGCTGGGTAAGTGCCGCTGTTTTTGTTCCTCGGTGCCGAATTCAAGCAATGTGGGTCCGATCATGGTCAAGCCCATGCCGCTTGATGCGGCCGTGGCTTTGATTCGCTGCATCTCCTGAGAGAGCACGACGGCCTCTTCACGAGACAGGCCGCCCCCGCCATATTCTTTTGGCCACATGGGCGCTATCCAGCCTCTAGAAGCCATTCTCTGTCGCCAGATATCGGCGGCTTCAGTGCTGTAAATTTTGTGTGCTTCTTCCCAATGGAAGGAGAGCGCCCGCATTTCGTTGGGGCAATTGTCCTCGAGCCACTCACGGGTTTCGGCTCGGAAGGTCTCAAGATCTGACACGAAAATCTCCTGAGGGTAATGAATGGTGATCGCGTATTGTCCTCTTTCTCAGCGTAGAGTCCAGTCCGTCGGTGCATCATTGACGAGTGCTATAATTGTCCATCACGCGCATATTTCTGAGCCAATCGGTTGAGCAATTGGCCCACCTGGTCGTAGAACAATGGGTAAAAAGTTTAAGCGCCGTTCAAGAGGAGCCTGCAACCTCCATTTGAGATAAGCCGCGCGAGACCCCGATGTGTGTGTCCATAAAGAGGGGTTTGGAGTGTCTTCAGGATAGCAAACGCTCGAGTCACAAGCGTGCGCATAGGATTGGATTAAAACCCCGCCGAGCCACCCAACTCAGCACCCTACACTGATTGGGTAATCGGGCAGGGTGCGCTTCGGCGTTGGACCGGCGTTGGAGGAGCCCGGCGAGGTGCGATGAGTAAGTTCCTCGCCGTTGACACGCCAGAAAAGAGTCGTTGGTAAAGGGGCTCGCTTAGGCTTGGAGTCTTAGGGCTCTTGGTTCAGGAAGTTCATGGTCGTCACGACCGGCACGGATGTCACGCCTTTCGGTCAATCAGGGTGAAGTGTTGAGGATGCAATCAAAAGCAATGAAGAGAAACAAGGTCATTGAACGGTGGCTGGTGGTGGTGTCCTTGGTCATCGTCACCATGGTGGGTGTGGGCGGCGCGACGCGTCTGACCCATTCTGGACTGTCCATGGTTGAGTGGAAGCCTATCCAAGGGATTCTACCGCCTCTCAATGAGCAAGAATGGCAGGTAGAGTTCTCTCGCTACAAGCAATTCCCCGAATACCAGATTCTGAACAAGGGGATGAGCCTTGAGGCCTTCAAACGTATTTTTTACTGGGAGTACGGTCACCGTGTTTTGGGCCGCGTGATCGGCCTCTTGTTTTTTATTCCGTTGGTCTTTTTTTGGGTCAACAAGCAGATCCCCCCGGGATACAAAAGCAGATTTTTGATCGCGCTTGGACTCGGCGGGTGTCAGGGGCTTATGGGCTGGTACATGGTCAAAAGTGGTTTGATTGATGTGCCGAGAGTCAGTCACTTCCGATTGGCGGCCCACTTGTCGCTAGCCCTCACGATTTTGGGTTATCTGTATTGGTTATTGTTGGATCTGCGTCGAGTGCGCCGCGTGGAAATCTCAGGCTCGATGCGAATCGCAGCGCGAGGCCTTTTGGCATTACTCTCATTGCAGATTGTTTATGGAGCATTCACGGCAGGCATGCGGGCCGGCCTCGGGTTCAACACCTACCCCAAAATGGGTGAGGTTTGGCTGGCTGAGGCGGCCACAACTTTGCTTCCCTTTTGGCATAACCTGATTGAGAACGGCGCGATGATCCAATTCATCCATCGCTGGCTTGCCATTGCAGTGGTTTTGTATGCGGTTGCAATGCTGGTATCGGCAATTCGATCTCGGGCAGAACGTCGTTGGCGCCGCGCGTTGGGGTGGGTGGTGATCTTGATTTTCATTCAGGTGGGCTTGGGTATTGCGACGCTACTGAATTATGTGCCCATCAGTCTCGCGCTAGTGCACCAAGTGATGGCGTGTTTTGTTTTGCTTGGCGTGCTTTACCTCAACCGTCTTGCGCAACGCTAACGGGAATTCATGAACCATGCGCGTTTGCCTGGGTCAGATCAACACAACGCCGGGAGCCTTTGATGCAAACCTCGACCGAATGCTCGAGGGGATAAAGGTGGCCGCCAGAGCCCACTGCTCGGTCATTGTGTTTCCTGAGCTTTCGATCCCTGGCTATCTCAGTCAAGATTTGCTTTACCAGCCTCGGTACATCCAAAAGAATCTGGAAGCACTTGATCGACTCTGCAATGCGACCCGCGATAGTGCGTTCGCCTCGCTGCACGTGGTCGTGGGTTATATCGAACCCAATCCAGGGCCGGGCAAACCGTTTTTTAATTCGGCTGCCGTTATCAGCGAAGGCAAGGTGGTTGCGAATTATCGGAAGCAATTATTGCCCTTCTACGATGTGTTCGATGAAGCAAGATATTTTGAGGCGGGCGATGCCCTCACGATGCTTACAATCTGCGGTCATCGAGTTGGGATCACGATCTGTGAGGATCTTTGGAACGACAAAGGTGAGGATCACTATATGGCAGCGCGAAACCCTTATGCGCGCTACCGTGAAGCGGGTGTCGACCTGCTTTTGTCACTGAATAGCTCCCCCTTCGTTCAGGGTAAGCCTGAAGCCAGAATGAACCGGTTAGTTGCTGACCAAGGGGATCTGACCCTGGTCTATGTCAACCAATGGGGCGGGCAGGATGAATTGGTATTCGACGGGCATAGTTTTGTGACCCAAGGCGGTCGACTCCTTTTCAACGCTCAGCAAGTTGAAGCCGACGAGTTTCCGGTAGTGGATCTGAGTGACGTCGAAAACGCCACCACTGAGCAGCAGAGGGTGTCTCCTGAGGTTGGCCTCCATCGTTTGATTGTGATGAGCCTTCGCGACTACGCCTTAAAATCTGGGTTTAGCGATGCTGTGATTGCCAGTAGCGGTGGCATTGACAGCGCGTTGACGATCGCCCTTGCCTGTGAAGCGCTGGGTCCTAGTCACGTTCACGCGATTCGAATGCCCTCCGTCTTCAGCAGCGAACACTCCAAAACCGATGCCAAGGCGTTGCACGAAGCGCTTGGATGTTGGGATTATGAAGTGCCAATCGAACACCTCGACCTTGTAGCGTCGTTGAATGAAAGATTTGATCACTTGCGTCACGAGGACCATTTGGTCAGGCGAGTCTTAGCCGAGAACAAGTACAACTCGGTCGCTGATCAAAACCTGCAGGCGAGGTTACGAGACGTTTATCTCATGCACTTCTCAAATGCATTTGGTGCATTGCCTTTGGCGACTGGGAACAAAACTGAATCAGCCTGCGGCTACTTTACGCATTTCGATATGAACCTGAGCTTCGCACCCATCATGGACTTGTATAAGCGACAAGTCTTCGAACTGGCCGAGCAGCATCCTGCGATTCCCAGAAGTATTGTCGAAAAACGGCCCTCTGCAGAACTCGCGCCGGATCAGTATGACGAGGAGAGTCTTCTGCCTTACGCCATCTTGGATCCGATTGTTCAGGGCTACGTGGAAGAGTTCAAAAGTGACTTCAACGCCTTTCGCCATTGGGTGACGACGGTTGACCAAGTGATCAGTAGTGATCGTGATGCACTCCTGACTTGGCTCAACGAGGAAGATTCGGAGGCTGCATACACGCGGATTATCGGTTTGATCGGGCGGATGGAATTTAAGAGAAGGCAAACTTGCCCTGGACCGAAACTCTCTAAGGTCGCCTTTGGCATCGGTCGACGTGTGCCGATTGTCAAAGCCTTTCGCTGATCATCAGAAGCCCTTAGCCAAGCATCAGAAGCCCTTAGCCAAGCATCAGAAGCCCTTAGCCAAGCATCAGAAGCCTTTCGCTAATCATCAAGAGCCTTGAGCTAAAGTCAAAAGCCGTAGGCTGACGCCTGATC
>CAYZUV010000046.1:12109-13560 GCA_964481245.1 uncultured Pseudomonadales bacterium | reverse complement strand
CGCTCGTATTGGGAACCAATCAAGATCAATCGAGACTAGAAGGATTACGCTATGAAAATTTCAACTTTGATGAGCTACGCCCATGGATTTCGTGGCGCAACGAAAGAGGTCGTCGAACTTGAAAAAGCAGGGCTGGACGTCGTTTGGGTGCCCGAGGCCTATTCATTTGATGCCGTGAGTGCCATGGGTTACATCGCAGCCAAAACAGAACGGGTCACGATCGCCTCGGGGATTCTTAACATCTATAGCAGAACCCCTGCCTTGATGGCGATGACCGCTGCAGGGATAGATGAAATCTCCGAGGGCCGTTTCATGCTCGGACTGGGTGCCTCAGGCCCCCAAGTCATTGAAGGGTTTCACGGCCTGCCGTACGACGCACCCGTGACTCGACTTCGTGAAGTGGTGGAAATTTGCAGAAAAGTCTGGTTGCGCGAGGAAAAGCTCACTTACGACGGGAAAAAGTATCAAGTTCCATTGCCCGCTGATCAAGGGACTGGGCTTGGTAAACCCCTCAAAATTATCAACCACCCCTATCGTGAAGATATCCCCGTTGCGCTTGCGACGCTCGGTGAAAAGAGCGTTGAGATGACGGCGGAAATTGCCGACGCATGGCTACCCGCTTTCTATATGGCAGAGGGTGCAGCGGCTGTATGGGGCGATGCGCTCAAAAAAGGCGCGGCTAAGCGAGATCCAGGCCGACCGCCCCTTGATATCTATGCAGGCGGGGCCGTCGCCATCGGTGACAACTTGGAATCTTATCGAGACATGTCACGTCCAGGCATCGCACTCTACGTTGGCGGCATGGGGGCCAAGGAAAAGAACTTTTACAATCAAGTCTTTAGAAAATACGGCTATGAGCAAGAGGCCGAAACGATACAGAACTTGTACCTTTCTGGTCGGAAATCTGAGGCTGAAGCCGCGATCCCCCAGTCTTATCTCGATGCCACCTCCTTAATCGGCTCCGAGGGCTTTGTGCGTGATCGATTAGCCAGCCTTAAAGCGCACGGCGTGACCTCTCTCAACGTCTCGTTCCTCGGCACGACCAGCGAAGAGCGGGTAAGAAACTGTGACCAATTGAGAAACCTAATCGAGAAAGTCTAGCCATCACGTACTCTTCCGTTGTTTTTTTAGGCAGGCACCTCAGTGCGCGCGACCAATTCATCTGACCAGCTTTTGGCTTTGGTACAGGCCTACTCTAAGAAGATGGTCGCGCTCGCGTCCATCGAAGAGGTCCTGTGGTTGCTTGCCCATGAGGTGATGGGTGTGCTCAACTTCGAAGATTGCGTGATTTATCTTGTCGATCCCGAGCGTCACATTCTGGTGCAAAAGGCGGCTTTCGGCCCGAAGAACCCAGAGGGTCAATTAATCAAGGACCCCATCGAGATCGCCATCGGCGCCGGCATCGTCGGGGATGCTGCTAAAAAGCAAACAGCGCAACGCGTCGATGATAC
>CAYZUV010000046.1:1490-12009 GCA_964481245.1 uncultured Pseudomonadales bacterium | reverse complement strand
TTGAGGCCATCGCGAATATCACGGCGAGCAAGCTCGCCGATTCAATGCGGCTCGCAGAGCTTGATCGGATGACCAAAGCGCTGGAGGACTCCCACCGAAACTTAAAGACCCAATCAGCAGAGGCGCTAAAATTTGCTCGCAGTGGCTCAGACCTCTTGGACCTCCGCCGTTCCTTACTTTCAAGAATCAGTCACGAAATGCGGACGCCGCTCAATGCCGTCATCGGCATGAGCGAGCTCCTCATGCTTGACGCGCCTGAAGGCCCGATGGCAGAGCCACTTCGAATCATTCATGAGGCGGGCAAGCACCTGAATGAAACCGTCTCTTTGATGCTCGCCTTTCTAGAAATCAGGGGTCGGGGTGAACGAAAGGAATCGTTTCGAGCAATCCATTTTAGAACTTATGTCACAGAACTGATCTCGGGGCGTTCAAACGGCGTCCTCCCCGAGCATGCAGAACTGGACTTGAACCATCTCGAATACCTCGGTGTTGACGTCGATGCGCTGACGCAAATACTCGAACCCATCATAGACAACGCGCTGAAGTTTGATCCTTCCCAACAGCTGAGGCTCTCGGCTAACAGGATCGATTTTGATGGGGATCCGGGACTTCGAGTCAAAGTTTCTGATCAAGGCCCCGGCATTGCGACGGACATTCATGACTCGTTGTTTGAACCCTTCATCCAGGGTCAGATCGTTAACCAACAACTTCCCACAGGACGAGGACTTGGTCTCGCATTGGCAAAAACGATCGCCGATAGTTTGGGTTGGCGGCTCTCCTTCGACTCTCAGGCACGACCAGGAGCAACCTTCATACTTGATATGAGAGTGATGCCGCCTAACTGATGAAGATCCCGATGGGGGCACAGAAGCGAAATATCGCCTGACTGAATTGCGGTAACTAGGCGAACGCGCTATAACACGGCGTTCGCCAGGGGTATCTCAACGTGTCTCAACCCAACGCCACTCGCTGGGCAATGTATCGTTCATTGATCATCCCTGTTTACGCCCCATCATTTCTAATGTCCGCCTGTCAGGGCGGCCTGCTGATGATATTGCCGCTCTATGCCATGGATCTTGGTCAATCCGAAGCGATGGCCGCTAGCGTTTTGGCTGCCCGTGGACTCGGCAACATGCTGGCAGACCTTCCGGCGGGCGCAGCCACCGCGCGCTGGGGGGACCGTCTGGTGATGCAAGGCGGCATTGCAATCATGGTTGTCGCTACGCTGATCGCAGGACTGTTTGAGCATCCGGGATTATTAATGTTGTGCGCGACGGGAATCGGTTTCGCAATGGCAACCTGGCTACTCGCCCGATTGGCACTGGTCGGTGACCTCGTCGCAAGTCGATTCCGTGGGCAAGCCCTGTCAACGATGGCTGGCTTGCAGCGGGTCGGACATTTCATCGGGCCAGCGCTCGTTGGCCTCAGCATCGAATCGCTCGGCTACGGAAAAACCTTCCTGGTTCTTGCCAGCGCACTGTCACTTACCCTGGTCTTCGTGAACCTGAGTCAGCGGAAACAGCAAACGATTGCAACCGATACATCACAACCCCCAGCGCGCGACCAAGAGGCTCTGCAAACGCGGCAGGCCGGGTTAGCCGAAGCCAAATTGAGTTACCCTACCCTCGCGTTGCGGCACCGACGTATTTGGTTAACCGCAGGGCAAGTGGTGATGTTGCTGACCCTACTCCGAAGCGCTCGAACGTTGTTGATTCCCATTTGGGGGGTCCATCTTGGGCTCGGCGCCGGGGAGATTGGTCTGGTTCTCAGCCTCGCTGCCGGCGCCGACATGCTGATGTTCCCGGTGGCGGGGATTGTCATGGATCATTTTGGCCGGCGCTGGTCTGCGACGGCCTGCTTACTGCTGCTAAGTGTGGGTCTGGTACTCGTACCGTTGGCCGATTCGACTTTTCTCTTCGCGCTCACGGCCATCGTCGCTGGCGTGGGTAACGGACTGGGGAGCGGAATCAACATGACCTTAGGCACCGATTTCGCGCCTGAACAGGATCGAGGTCGATTCCTGGGTATTTGGCGACTCATAGGTGACTCAGGTTCCCTTGCTGGACCCACTGCGATTGGCTTTCTCGCCACCGCATGGAGCCTGAAATCGGCCATGCTACTGGTCGCTGCATGCGGGCCTTGGGCCGTGGCCTTGCTCTGGTTGACGGTTCCCGAGACCCTCCAAAAGTCCACACAGCCCACAATGTGAGTCAGCTGTTATGAATATTCGTCCGCTTTACGCATACTTCACAGCCACAGGTAGTTGGTTTCTAGCGTTTGGGCTTCAAAGCGTGCTTTTTGCCTATCTTGTGACCCTGGTGCTCAATGAATCAGCTGAGAAAGTCGGGTTTGCTCAAATGGCCTACCTGCTACCCGGGACCCTATTCATTTTGCTTGGTGGCAGTGTTGCGGATCATTACGGTGGGCGACGTGTCGCGCTCATTGGCCAAGCACTCGCCGCCACGCTCGCGCTGTGCCTGGCCGTCACCATGTGGTTCACAGATCTCACTTACACACTGTTTGTTTTGTTTGCGATTGCCATGGGATGTGCGCAAGCGATCGTAACGCCGGCGAGAGATGGGTTATTGCCGCTTGTCGCCGAGGGGCAAATTCAACGGCGAGTGGTTCAGGCCAGCATGATCCAATTCGGCACCCAAATGGTGGGTTTACTTCTTGCCTCTCTCACCGATGGCTTAGGCGCAATTGTTATGCTAGCCGGCCAATCCGCCATTTTGTCCCTGGGCGTGATCGCCTACTCAAGGCTTTCTCTGCCGACAAAGCCCGCCGCAGCGCTCGAAATCAGCGTCGCAAAACAACTGCGCTTCATGGTCGTGGAGGGGTTCAAAAGTGTTTTGGGGTCGCCACCCATGCGCATGGTGGTCATGCAAAATGTCGCCATGGCCCTTTTCTTTATGGGCTCTTATATTGTCACGATGCCGCTCCTGATTAGGGAAGTCTACGGCGGCAATGCCGAATCTCTCTCCTGGGTGAATGCGGCTAACTCATTAGGATTGTTCATAGCCATCCTCATTCTACTTCGCTACGGCGACATCAAACGTCAGGGGCGCGCGTTGGTGCTCTCGCAAGGCATGGGTGCGCTGATTCTCGCCTTGGCAGGCTTCAATTGGGGATTTGAAACCCTGGTGATCACACTCTTTTTTTGGGGAACTTGTGGCGGGGTCGCCATGACCATGTCGCGAACCATCATGCAAGAACATGCGCCTGAGGATCAGAGGGGTCGAATGATGGCGTTTTATGCCTTTTCGTTCATGGGCGCCGGCCCACTTGGCGCGCTCCTGAGCGGCTACCTGGTCACCTGGTTCGGGCCTTTGGCGGCCTTACAATTTAGCTCAGCGGCCATGTTCATCGTGTCGATCTTCGTCTTTGTCGAAGGCCATCTTTGGAACTTAGGTCGTACACCTCACCCGTTGGTCCATCCGATGGATCACTGACTTTGAATCAGGACGACCTTAACGCAGGCGTTACCGCGGTCGCAGACCTTCTGAGACAAGGATCAGTGGTCGTACTCACCGGCGCAGGCATCAGTCAATCTGCAGGTATTCCTACGTACAGGAATGAACGGGGTGAATGGCTGGGCAGCGACCCTATGACCCATCAAGCATTCCTACGCGATCCGCTTGCTCGCCAACGCTATTGGGCCCGAAGTGCAAGGGGCTACCCCCTTATGGGCAGAGCAATGCCAACCGATTCGCACCGTTTGCTTGCGAGGCTTCAGCAGAAGGGGTTGATCTCGGTCTGCGTGACCCAAAACGTCGACGCGCTCCACGAGCGGTCAGGCCATCAAGGCGTGCTGCATTTGCACGGCGCCATTGAAGACGTCATCTGTTTAGATTGCGGTCACAGAAGCTCGAGGCGAAACCTTCAGCAGCAACTTGAAGACATGAACCCGGATCTTAAAACCCGCCAGCGAGAGGACTTTGGCGCTCGTCCCGACGGGGATTTGGATTTAGATGAGGCGAGGGTCCGCGACTTCAAAGTCCCCACCTGCGCCAGATGCGACGGCACGCTCAAACCGGATGTGGTCTTCTTCGGTGGCAATTTATCTCAGGCGGTCAAAGAGGCAGCAATTGATGCGATCGAGAGATCCTCTGCCCTGCTCGTGATCGGTAGTTCACTGCAAGTATTTTCTGGGTTTCGCTTGAGCCGGCGAGCGGTCGAACTGGGCCGACCCCTCGTCTTAATCAACCCTGGGGCTTCTCGTGCCGATGCCATCGCAACCCATCGTATCGCCGAGCGCTCAGACTTGGCTCTAACCCACCTCGTTCATCGGCTTGAGCACTCTGCGTAGCGTCGTGTCTAAAGGTTCAAGTGAAATCCCGAGCGTGCTCAAGAGAGGCTCGTTATCAATGACATCATCGTGATCTAAAACGCCCAACATCGAAGGGCTGACTGGCGGTGCGGGCAAGAGCCATGCAAGCAAAGCGGTGACCGCAAAGCCCAGTGCGATGGGTAAATTCAGAACGAGGGGCGTTCCGCCCAGCAGAGCGCCCGCCCGCTGGATAAGCTGGCGACGAGATAGGGTCTCTGGCCCGCCCAGGCTAAAAACGCCTTGCAGTTTCTGTTCGATGATTGCTTCAATGACCTTGATGACATCCGTCGCCGCGATCGGTTGCTCGAGACTTTCTACTCGAAACGAAAAAACCCATCGAGCGGACCCCTTACGCATCAGTGCTCCACTTGCATAGTCATCACGGCCTAGAATCATCGGCAAGCGCAAGATCGCCACTTGTCGCCCCGAGGTTGTGAGCCGGTCATCCGCCGCGCCGCGTGAGGCAAAACAGAGGTTTGAGGCCCCAGCGTCCGCACCTGCGATGCTCAGCGACACCATTTGACCAATCTCAACTTGTTCACTGATGGCGACCAGAAAGTCAGACACCGTTTCATGCGCTGCGTGGTAATCTGAGGCTGTCTTGCCCTTAATCGTCCCTGTGAGCCCGATAAGCGCATCCCAAGCACCGGGCCAGCGGTCAGCGATGTGCCGAGCGGCAAGCCCAGGATCCTGATAATCGACGCGCAGCACCTGACACGGCAGATGTTTCAAAGCACTGGCAGCCGATTCGGACCTCACCAGCGCCAGGATCTCGTGCTCACGCCCGAGGGCGTTCACAATTTGCCGACCAAGATGGCCATTCGCGCCCGTAATCAGCCATCTCACCTCGAGGTCACTCGATACAAAACATAGTGTTCCGGCACAGAGGGTGCAGGGCTCGGTCGGCCCATTTTCTGCCATCGCGCCTGCCAAGCAGCATTCATCTCACCGCCATCGACCACCTGCTCGAAGAAGACCGGATAAATCGTTTCCTGAACACGCACGCGGACTCGAGGATCTTCCGCTAAATATCGCGACCAAATTTTTTCAGCACAATTCATGCAACCGATGTACAACTGGCCGCTCAAGTCCCAGCAGTTCACGGTCACCGAGTGAGGATACTGCGGTCTCGTCTCGACGGCGCAGTTGGGAACCTCTTGAACGAACGACCAATCGGTGACGGGCCGAGTTTGGATTTCTCCAAGTAGCTTGCCACCGGGTGTTCGTTCCCAGGGACCAAGACCCGTCAAGAGCATCCACACCAGTATCAAAGCAATAGATTCGATTGCGCGTAACGCAAACGCCTTAGGATTCGTATTCATTTCAATATGCCTCACTCAGGTCTTCCACTGGGTCATCTCGCAATCTCCATATTCGCACCCTAAGATGAGCGTTCAAAGGCTGGTTGCCCCTTATGTTTGCAAATCTACTTAGTGCTTTTCGGTTTCCGCTGGCACTCATCCTGATTCCTCTTCTCAGGAACGAACACTGGGCTTGGGCTCTCGGGCTCATGATGCTTGCAGTCGCTACCGACATCATCGATGGCTATGTCGCTCGTCGTTTTGCCGAACCTACCCCAGTGGGCGGTTTACTTGACCATGGCAGCGATGCCTTCCTCGTGGTCTGCGGCTTGGGCACCCTCGCAGCGCAATCGAAGATCCCCGTGCTCCTACCCATCTTGGTGGCGCTTGCATTCACTCAGTATCTGCTGGACTCAGGTGGCGTCAGAAAAACCGGGCTGCGAGGCAGCCAACTGGGTAGAATCAATGGTCTCCTGTACATTGGGTTTTTGGTGGCGCTGATCATGCTGAATCTCTTTCAGATCTACGACCAGGCAGCGCCCATCGTTCTCAGCGTGGCGTGGGCGCTCGTGGGCTCAACCCTCTTGTCAATGTTCGATCGTGCTCAGCATCGGTTTCAAGCAGGGCGCTCACCAAATAACTGACGATTGGCCAAAGGCAGGAACGCCAAGCCGATAAGCGCATTGAACACGACAAAAAACGTATGCATGACCAGCGAGAAGGCCCCGACCAGAGGGAATTCGGGAAAGAGCACTGTCCAAAAGACCAAGGCGCCTGCATGAAAAGGCAATGGCAACGCCGCCGCCAGGAAGATCATCGGCAAGAACACCAACATTTCCTCTAGAACGACAGGCACCTCGAACAATGCCAGCGCTGAGGTGTAAACCACAATGGCGAGCAATAAATTGGGCGCTTTAAAGAGGAGCAGCAATCCATAGTGATACCAACGTACTTCTCGGAAAGCGTGGAATACAGGCAACGACCGTACGTTACCTGATCGAGCGCCCTTCCCCTTAAAGAGCCAGCCGTGAACCGGTAGATAGACCGCAGCGACCACGAACAAAATTGGAAAAATCACATCGAGCGGGAGAAGCTGCGAGGCATCCGAGACTCGTTCGTAAAAAAACCAGGTGCCCACAGCGGAAAAGAAAAGTAATTGGTAGATCTCGACGATGCCAAGCATCAGCATCGATGACAGGGCTTGCCAGCCCGGCACCTGATGGTGTCTCAAAAGATAAAGGCTCATGGCACCCTTGCCTACCTGCTCATTGACCAGAGACAGAATGTAAGCGCTCCCACGAATGGGCAGAATATCTTTGAACTTCACATCCGGCGAATTGACCCAACGCACCACTCGCCAAGTGGCATGGCTATCCACTAGGAAGAAAAAGACGGAATAAGGCACCATCATGCCGAGCCACATCAGCCAATCCACGCCAGCGAAGAAATCGCCCAAATATTGAACCAGCGTTTGATTTTCCCGTTGCGCGGCAGCCGCAGATCGTTGATACACGAGATAAAAGCAAGCGGCGGCCAAAAGCCAAAGCGCACTCTTCGCTGCGAGTGCCTTCCATTTCGACGGGCTGGGACGAGTCTCGGTTGAATCACTCAAGAGGGGATGTCCTTCTTTGGAGTCTTCATTGGGGTCTTCATTGGGGTCTTCACTTAGCCCGATTTAACTCGGATTGTTTTGATTTGAATTGATGATGACTCAACGTCTACACAGGGCCGATCAATTCATTGAATGATCAACAAAAAACGCGATCGTCGTCCCTCAGGACTCGAGCTAATTCCTTGCCGATCATCATCATATTTGAACCACCGAGGTTGCATCGCTGGCAGCGATAACAACGGCGACTGGCCCAAATCGCGCACCGAGCAGGGCGTGAATGTAAACCAGCAAGCCGGCCGCATCTGCCTCAGAGCAAGCCTCAATCCTCCTGGGTGCGATCCCAAGTTAACTTTTCGCGCTGGCGCGCGCCGTCACCTCATTCGGCTCGACCCGGTCACGACCATTGGATTTCGCTCGGTATAACTGGTCATCGGCTCGTCTGAGCAGGTCTTCGGAGGTGAGATCTCGATCGATGCCATTCCACCACTCATAGCCAATGCTCACCGTGACTCGCGTTCGAACACCAGCAAAATGAAACACATGGTTTCGTGCGTCCGCACAGATGCGCTCGGCAAGCTCGTGTACGGATTCTGGTGATTCCTCTCTAACCAAGAAAACGAACTCTTCACCTCCATAACGAGCGAGCAGATCGTAACCTCGAAGCCGAGTGGTCAGCAATCGCGCCAGCTCCTTCAAGACGAAATCCCCAAAAGCGTGCCCGAAACGGTCATTAATCTGTTTAAAATGATCAATGTCCATAAACAAAAGCGCTAGCGAACTCTGCTTGCGAACACAAAAATCGTGCTCTTTGACGAGTGCGTCTCTGAAATATCGAGCATTGAATAAATTCGTCAGCCCGTCCCGGATGGCGAGTTGCCGAAGCGCTTCATGGTAAGTTTCATCTTCTTCATCGAACTCTCGGTATTTCATCGTGACCACACCGAGCTCAATGGTGTTGCCGACTTGAAGGGCTCGAGAACCGGAAACGACCTGCCCGTCGATCAGGACCAGATTCGCGGAATTTGCCTCGAGCGTCAGCGTCTCATCTAAATGCAGCGTGGCGTGAACGGGGTCGATACCTCGATAAGGCAAGTGCACGCTCGCCTCATCGCCACTACCCAAGGTATTGCCGCCCAGCACAAGTGGAAACACCTCGCCCAGACCATCCTGACTGATGATCACGAGGCAAGGCTTTGTCAGCTTTTCAGCAATCTTCAACTCGATTTACCTTTTTGCATCACCCACTCATCTCATAGAGCCCTGGAAGCAGTCGTTCGCGAACCATTGGGCTTACTCAAGCTGCCGCATCCATTTGACCAGCCACCGTGTTCCGCGACCACTCAATCTCTTCTGATCGCGTCTAGGCAGCCCTTACCCGCCGCCGGTAGCATATTGCTTTTTACACAAGATTTCTCGTTAGGCAAGATTTCTCGCCGCATCGATCCTCAAGCACCGTCTAAGACTCCGAGCCCCGTCAGCGAACGAATCATCCAGTCGCGAGCAAAGGATTCTTACTGCGTGCGCCACTTCTCGATGCCTTGCCCATTATTTCACCGGAGGCGCAGGCTGCGGGTGCCGCTGGGTCGCCCAACCTGCCCCCACACTCGCAATGCACCTGCGTTTAGGCGTTGAATTCATCCGCTCGTTTATCCTGGGCTCTATCCAGACGCTCAGAGGCAACCGCCGCGCCCATCAACGACCAAATCGTCGCTCACGCTGCTGGTAGATCCGCAGGGCTCGCCAGAAATCGATGTTTCTGAACGCGGGCCAGAACACGTCGGTAAAGTAGAGCTCTGAATAAGCGCTCTGCCACAGAAGAAAACCTGACAGTCGCTCTTCCCCTGAGGTCCTGATAATCAGATCGGGATCGGGGACGCCCTGGGTATACAGGTAGTTCGCGAAGGTGGCCTCATCGATCGCGTCGACGGCCAATGCACCGGATTGAACCTCACTCGCCACGCGCTTCACTGCGTCGATGATTTCCGCGCGACCCCCATAGCTGAGCGCGATATTTAACAAAAATCGATCGTGATCTGCGGTCATGGCCTCGACAACGTCAATTTCACGATTCATGGCATCACTTAAATCCTCCCGCCGACCGATCACCTTGACCCGTACTCGCTCGCTCTTGATCGCTGGATCAGTCTGAAATTGCTTCAGTTTTTCCATGATGAGATCCATTAGATAATCCACCTCATCCTGTGAGCGAGAAAAATTCTCGGTTGAGAACCCGAACAAAGTAATCACTTTGATCTCAAGTCGCCAGCACCAGCGCAAGAACTCCTCGAGTTTTTTTGAACCCTCCTCGTGACCGAGATTCTGCGCTAGCCCACGGCCCTTCGCGAAACGCCGATTGCCATCCACAATCAAACCGATGTGGTTGGGCGTTGGGCCATTTCGGATCTGACTCCATAAAAAGGTTTCATACAATTTATAGAGAAAGTTCACGCGCCATCCTCAAACGAGTTCGCTGCCATCCAGGTATTTTCATAGAGCATTTTCGACAGCGGGCGTCTAGACGTTGTCCCATAACCACCGAGAACCGGATAACCCATCGGAATGTGCGCGCAGGTGCCCCAAGGGTCGGGGATTTCTAGGAGCGATTTAACAGCAGGTTCTTCGAAACAGAGCAGCGTCGTGAGCACGCACCCTACGCCCTCCGCTCGAGCAGCCAACATCAGGTTTTGGACAGCCGTATAGACGGACCCGCCCCCGACGACCGAAGGCCGATCAAGACCGGCGTCCGTAATCGCCATATGATCAGCGTTGAAACAAAACACGACCATCACAGGGACTTGGTGGAGGTGCTCGCACAGGTAGTCACCGGCCAGCATCATTTTTTTCCGCGCTGGCGCAAGCGCTTCTCCCTCTGCCCTCATCCCTTCGGTATAAACGGCCCATTGTTTTGAGTAAAGCGCACCCAATGACCCAAGCTTGTCGCGATCCGTCACAGCAACCATCCTAAAAGGCTGGACATTCCCACCTGTGGGTGCCCAGGCTGCCGCCTGGAAAATCCGAGATAACACATCATGCGGGATGGGGTCGGGTTTCAATCGCCGAATCGCGCGCTGCGTCGCCATGGCTTCATACAGATTCATTCTAAATGTCCTCCGGTGAAGGCTGAGCGGCTGCCTTCAAACGCTTCGACCAACGGTAAGGATAGATATCCAGCACCTCTTGGGTTCTCACGCGGCTCTGCACCGATTGCCAGAACTGGCTATCCGCAATCTCAGGATGCCGAGACCAAAATTCGCTCTGATTCACTCCCTCTGGGAA
>CAYZUV010000046.1:0-1390 GCA_964481245.1 uncultured Pseudomonadales bacterium | reverse complement strand
CCATGCTTAAAGTAACCAAGGCTGGTATACAGTTCGGCTGTTTTTTTTGTGGGCATGAGCGTATTGAGATAAGCGACAAACGGCGCAGGGGTCGCCAAATCAACCATGAAATAGGCTCGAGTGAAACTAAAGATGAGCGATAGATCGCGTTCATTCCAGAGCACCGTATCTAGCACTAAGCCATCGGATTCGCGCTGAATGGCAAACGCCAGAGGGAATCTATGCTGCTCAACTTCCAGATGGCCTATCAAGTAGGCGCCCTTATTCCGATAAAACACGGGGCGCAGCATCGAAACCGTGAGTTGGGGTGAGCCTCGAAGCGCAGGAATTTCACGCTGCATTCGCTGAGACGCCAACACCAGATCTCTCGTTAGATCTTGGTAGCCAATGCCAAACGGATAGCTGAGTAAAATCCGCTCAAGAACGACCTCAAGCGCTAGACGGGTCTCAAATCGATAGACGTCCGTTGATGCTAGCGTCTCGCTGACAGACGGGGCCAAGGTTAGAAATGCACGGTCATCATCTAGCTCAATCCGACCCGCCAACTTCCGATAAATTGAGTTGTAAACCGTCTTAGCCAGCGCTTCATCGTCAGCGCCCTTAATGAGATGCTGATAATGTTGCCGAACCCGCTGCCAGTCGGACGAGTGAAAGCTCGACACTTCATGGGAAAGCGCCAAGGACGATGACTGAACCAGTTCGCTATAAAGCCGAATTCGAGTCTGAGATGCGGCTTCGGCGTCTTGCCAATGCGCGGTTTCAAATCGCTGTCGAGCCCCGGCCGAAATCGATCGAAACGCACTCCGATAGTCCTGAAACAACTGCAGAATTCGCACGGCGATAGACCAACTGATTTGATCGTCAAAAGCATCCACCAGGCTGCAGCTCCTTTGGAAACGGGCGCATGAGTATAAGCGCGTCAGTTTAACCCAGCTCAGGTCGTTCGCATTTATGAGAGGCCAGATCCAGATTCGCTTTGACCTCGCCTGAGGAGGAGGCTCTCATCACTTGCGCATTCATACTTGATCCGATCTGTCCAAATGCGTATCCTGCGCGCTTGGTCTGACCAAAATGGTCAGTTCAGTTTGGTCTAACCTTTTCGGTCAAACCAATCCGGTCAAACCAAACTAACGTAAACGGCTTTAAATGCACGAGAAATACATAGGGAGTGCGTCGGAGCGTTGGGCTGAAGCAGACGAACAGCGGCGGCTGTTATCCCCCCTTGCCAAGGGGTGACGCGTTAACACTTGCTCGACTCGGCCGCCTTTCAACGCACCGTTTCTTGGGCTAAACGATCATTAAACCAGCGCAGTCATGCCTTGTTTGATGAAAACTAAAGAGACTTGTTCTTGTGACTGAATCCGAAACTGGAGTTGCAACAGCGCTTACC
>CAYZUV010000045.1:0-14044 GCA_964481245.1 uncultured Pseudomonadales bacterium | reverse complement strand
GCAGTTTGAACCGAGCCAACTTACCATCGCAGTGCTCGAGCACAGCCGCTTCATTAAGCGACGCATTTTTACTCACCACCACCGCAAACGGCGACTCACCCCACTTCTCGCTTGGCTGACCAATGACGGCGGCCTCAACAATATCTGGATGAGAAATTAAAACATTCTCTATTTCGGCTGGGTAAACATTCTCACCGCCCGAAATGATCATGTCCTTGATGCGATCCTGGATGAAAACAAACCCTTCGTCGTCCACAGTCGCGACATCCCCTGTCCGCAACCAACGATCCTGGGTAATGGTATCCGCCGTTGCATCAGGGCGATGCCAATACTCGAGCATGATATGGCCGCCGCGAACCCAAACCTCGCCTTGTTCACCTGGCGTCACGTCGCTGCCGTCTTCGTCAACCACGCGCACCTCCGTGTGAAAGAACGCTTTACCGGTGGAGCCTACTTTTTTCAGCGCGTTGTCGGCACCAATCACACAGGCTGGACCGCAAGACTCTGTTAGACCATAGATTTGATGAATTTCAATCTGCATGCCAGCGTACTGCTCGATAAGGCTGACAGGCACAGGGGCTGCACCCGATTGGATCCAGCGGAGTTGCTCCGCCTGAATTTGGTCAGCGGGCACTTGAATCATAAAATTCAGCATCGCCGGAACCAGCAGCGTAGTGGTGATATTTTCATCCTTGATCAGCCCCCAGGCTTTCACAGGATCAAATTCACGCATCACGACGCTCGTGACACCGCGATACACGTTCAGCGCAACCGGGGTTAGCGCACCCACGTGAAACAGGGGCAGTGCCACTAAATATCGATCGCCATCACGCAAGTCGCAACTTGCCTCAAAGGTCAGAATCGCCCAAAAAACCGTGGTGTGACTATGCACCACACCTTTGGGCAAACCCGTCGTGCCCGAGGTGTACATAATGAAGAGCAGGTCATCACCAGTGGCACCCAGTTGCGGCTCGCTCACCGCGCCCTGATTCCTAAACGCGTCATAATGCTCAGAAAAATCCAGCTTACGTTCGACATCACCCGACTCAATCCAACGCACGACGTCGGTCTTGTCTCCCCGACTCTGCAGATCTGCAACCACGGATTGGAACTCTTGTCCGTATAGCAACGTCTGCGCACCGCTATCCTTGATGATAAATTCCAATTCGTCCGCGACGAGCCGCCAATTAAGTGGGACAACCACACCTCCCATTTTCGCGATGGCCAAAAAGGATTCGATGAATTCAACGCTATTCATCAAACACAAAGCGACTCGATCTCCAGGATTAATCCCTGCCGACGCCAAGGCATTAGCCAGCTGATTCACTCGCTCGTTCAAGGCGGAGAAGGTCAGTCGAAGCCCCGTTTGCGGATCGACATAGGCTTCTCGTTCTGGGGTTACCGCCGCTCGGCGCGTCAGAAAATCTCCGATATTTACATTCATGGCTGATTCCTCTTTTCAGCAAACCTAATCAGACAACATTACGGGTGACGTGTTTGGCAACGCTCGCAACGACCCTCGTTGAAACACAATGAGGTCAAGAGCCTGATTCCTCCTCACGCGGGCTTCAACCAGACACCTGTCCGTCCAAGTCATGCGCAACCCACAGCAACCAAAAAAAGAATGGATTGGTCCAGGTTCCAGTTTTAACTCGAAAGGTTACCCTAGCACGAGCCAAAACCCGTGGCGATGGCCGGTCATTGATCGGCGATTAAGCACCTGCAACCAAAAGATCGCGCCCATGCACGGCTGTCGCAAATCGGCTGTTTACTGGGCATCCGCTTCTGATGGCGGCCTACGAATCATCCGCGATCTTGGATAACCGTTCGGCTCAAGCCCTAAAATGCTCGCTGCACCGTGTGATACACAAGCCGTTCCGATAGGGGTTGGCAGAAGTCTCTCGAGCTAGGGTGCTGGAGGGCGGTTCCAGGACAGCTCATTCGGTGACCAAAGATCACCGGCTGTTCGAAGGCAATATGCTGCGTGAGACCAGCTCCTTCATAATCTCACTGGTCCCGCCGTAAATTCGCTGTATTCTGGCATCGACATAAGCTCGCGAAATGGGGTACTCGCTCATGTACCCGTAGCCTCCGAACATCTGGAGGCACTGATCGACCACTCGTCCCTGCATCTCACTCGCCGCAAGCTTAAGCATCGAGGCTTCCGCGCTCGACAACTCACCATCCATAAACTTCGTTACGTACTTTTCTGCCAAGGCTCGATTCAGCTCGATTTCTGTCTTCATCTCAGCCAATTTGTATCGAGTGTTCTGAAAAGACGCGATACTGGCACCAAAGGCTTGTCGCTCATGAACATAGTCCACGGCGAGCTCGAAAGCCCCTTCCGCCGCACCCACGCAACCAATACCTAGAATCAGTCGTTCTCTGGGGAGTTCGTTCATCATGTTATAAAAGCCCTTGCCTTCCCCACCCAAGATATCTACGGCTGAGACTCTCAAATCCTCGAAAAACAGTTCCGACGTGTCGCCGCTGTGCAGCCCCATCTTTTCTAGGTTGCGTCCTCGATTGAAGCCCGGTTTTGAGGCATCGACGGTAAATAGCGTGATGCCTTTTGCGCCCTCTGCCGGGTTCGTCTTCGCCGCAAGCACCAACACATCGCAATGTTGGCCATTCGTGATGAAGGTCTTCTGTCCATTGATGCAATAGTCGTCCCCATCCTTGGTGGCTGTGGTTCTGATCCCTTGCAGATCGCTCCCAGCGCCGGGTTCAGTCATACCAATCGCGCCTACCGCCTCACCGGTCACCATTTTTGGCAACCACGCTTGCCGCTGTTCTTCTGAACCAAGATTCAAGATATAGGGCGCCACGATATCTGAGTGCACCGATAATCCGCTTGCGAGAGCACCAAATCCCGCTCGAGACACCTCCTCAACGATCGCGCCACTCAATTCAAACGAGACACCGTACCCACCATAGGCCTCTGGCAGATCGACACATAGAAAGCCCTCCTCGCCGAGGCGTCGCCAGAGCGAGCGTGGCCAAATGCTGGCTGACTCCCATTCGTCATAGTGGGGCGCAACCTCCTCTTTTAAGAAACGCTTGAGGTTGTCTAGAAATAGTTCGCGCTGTTCTGGATCTAACTGAGTTCTTGAAATGGCATCCAATGTAAAAAACCTATTTTTTTCTGCAACTAACGGGTGGCCCATTATAGGGGTAGGTCCAACGATGGTCGAACGTTCGCTCACCACGATAATCAACAACTGGGCTTGTCCAAGTGCACCCTGCACTGCAGAATGAGATTTGATCGATCTCGAACTCAGCAGGGTGTTTCGGCTACGCCATCTTTGCAGCGCTCGATCAGTGAACGGTGGATTGCAAATGAATTCAAACACGCATCAGACCAGCATTGACTCCTACGCACCTGCTTCCGGATCTATCCTGGTCAGAGCCGGCGACGTCTACTTTCTCGTCGGCCAACCACCCGAAGTACTTAAAGGGTTGATGAGACACAGCGTGGACACGATCCACGCGCTTGTCCTCACCGATACCCGCGAGCACGACGGGAGTCTTCTCCATAACGTCGAATTCATGTTGTACCACTTCTTGTTCGTTTCGCAGGGACTTTCGCGAGGAGAGAAGTTGGCTTTGATTGGACCTCAACCCGTCCTTGATCAAGTCCGACGTATCATTCAAATCACTTTACTTGGCCCAGATGAGCAACAGTTGGTCGAATGGGGTACTCAAAAAGCGCAAAGGGATGAGTGGCTCGCGGTTGCAGAGGCCACCGCATTAAAGTCCGATCAGGGCACTGTTCTGACAGTCGACGACCTCCTCAGTTATCACCCATTTACCGACGATCAAACGGAATTTCACGGCATCTCGGTGATTCACCTCGGTCTTGATCACTACCGATTCACCGTGGGTGATCAACAGCACGAGGTCCGACTTGAAGCTACGCCCATCGTCCCCGCTTACCCTCTGCAGGAAGATTACCTTTCTGGACGACTCGCGAAATTCTCCGTGGAAGTTCTGGGCGGGGCGTCAGGTTTCTCCCCCAATGAGCCCTGTACTGGCCTTGCTTTGTGTTACAACGGAGACTATGTGCTCATCGATGCGATCCCCTTTCTCGACGTGCATCTTCGCGCAAGGGGCATCGCAAAGAACCAAGTATCTGCTTGTGTGCTCACTCACATCCATGACGATCATTGCTCCATGTTTCCTTTGATGCTGTCACCTCATCGGATCGAAATCATCACAGCACCCGAAATATTCAACATGGCCATGGAGAAGCTGGCCCTCGGTCTCAACTGGGAAGAATCGGCAGTTCGCGAACATTTCATCCATATTCCGACGAATCCCGACCAACCGCTCAATTACTACGGCATGCGCATTGAACCGCATTACACGGTGCACAGCATTCCAACGATGGGCGCCACCTTCACATCCAATGTGGAGGGCCACGAACGGTCTATATGCGTTGTCGGAGACAATCATTCTCTTGCTGCCATCAATACCTTGGTGACATCGGGCTCGGTACAGCCCAACACCCAAGACCGTTTGCGGGCGCTTTATCAGCAACCTTTTGACCTTTTGATCGCTGATGGCGGCACCGGCGTGCTGCACGGTAACCCAGCCGAATTCGTTGATTCAAAAGCGGAACGCGTCGTGTTCGTTCATGTGGAGAGTCTGCCTGAGGCATTCAGGGCCACATTTTCAGTAGCAAGCGCAGGTAAGAGCTACACGGTCATCCCAGGTGATGACAGCTTGTACATGTCGCTGATCAATCACTATTTAAGCCAATGGGTGGGTGATCCGGTCCCCATGAAATGGATGCGTAGCCTAATCGCTGGCGCAAAATTGATGCACTACAACCAAGAAGATGTGATCCTGGTTCAAGGCGATGAAACGGGCGACAAGGTGTTCCTCTTACTCACAGGCTACTGCAATGTGGTGCATCAAACCGGAGATCAATGGCGAACCGTTGCGGAACTCCAAGCCGGCGATCTGATCGGCGAGATGGCCGTCATCACAGACATTAAAACCAGAAACGCCAGCGTCGTTGCGAGCACGCCAGTGACCCTTGCCGTGTTTTCCGAAAACATTTTTTCCTCGCTCGCGGGAGAACCCTCTTTCAAGGCAGGCCTGCTCAAACGCTGGCGCATTAGACCCCACTTAAAGGCGTTACCGATCTTCAGTGCTTTAAGTTCGACGGTGATCGAAAACATCGGCTCCCAGGCTCATTTAGAGGAAACGAGCGCCGGCACATTGATCACCCCCACCGAGCAGGAATGGTGGATCCTAATTGAGGGTGAGGTGAAGGACGAAGATAGCAGCCTAACAACTGGCCAGTGGGGCTGGCGACCTTTCCAGTCCCCTAAACTTGCCAATCTGCTAAGCCAAACGAATTGCCAATGGATTCGATTTGATCGGGATGCTTTTGAAACGCTGAGGGTCCAGACCCCTCAGCTCAATTACCGTTTACGGACAATCCAACAACAATCCCCAGATCTCTTGTCCTGATCCAGCCCGCGGTCCGGTTTTCAAGCGCGAGGGTCCGATTGGGGAAAGCTAGCCAGCGCCCCACCATCCATCACGAGCCATTGTCTTTAGCTCAGCATTCTGGCGTAATTCCTGGTTCGTTTGGGAGGGAAAGTGATGAGCGAATTTAAAGATAAAGTCGTCGTTGTGACCGGCGCTGGGGGTGGATTGGGTCGATCCCACGCGCTGGAATTCGCGAGACGCGGCGCGAAAGTCGTTGTCAATGATCTCGGCGGCTCTGCCGATGGCGTTGGGCAGAGCGATATGGCTGATCAGGTGGTGGCCGAGATTCGAGCGGCGGGTGGCGTTGCCATCGCGAATAAGGCGTCTGTCTCTGATCGTGCGGGTGCCAAAAGCATCATTGACGATGCGGTCGCTGAGTTTGGCACCATCGATATCCTCGTGAATAACGCTGGGATCCTGCGCGACAAGACATTCAAAAAGATGGACCTGGACGATTGGGATATTGTGATCAACGTTCATTTGAACGGCACAGCCTACGTCACCCATGCGGCGTGGCCCATCATGTACGAGAAGAACTATGGACGCATCGTCTTGACCAGCTCCACTTCGGGTATTTTCGGCAACTTTGGCCAGGCCAATTACGGCGCAGCCAAAATGGGCATGGTGGGCATGATGAACGTGTTGGCCCTCGAGGGTGCGGCAAAGAATGTGCGCATCAATACGCTCGCGCCTGCTGCAGCGACTCGCTTGACCAACACCATCCCAGGCAGAGACGAAGATCTGTCAAATCCGGATCCTGCTCGAGCCCCCGATTTGGTGACACCTGCCGTGCTCTACATGTGTTCCGAGGACGCGCCGAACGGCAAAATCGTCCAAGCAGGCAATGGCCGCTTCAGCGCTGCGGCGGTCTTCAGCAATGATGGTGTGAACCAAGGCGCAAGTGCGACATTCGAATCGTTTATGGACGAAAAAGACGTCATCATGGATTTGAGCGGTGCCGAAGAGGGCTGGTCATTCAGGCGCAACCGTTCCTAATCTGAAGGCCTTAAGCACGCGGTTGATGTCTTCGCCTGAGGACATCAACTGCCAGCCCATGGCCTCTTCAGCGGCATCAACTTTGTATCAGCGATCGAGCTCAGTCGGTTGCTTCGGTTCAACAAATTCAGCCAGATCAAGCACCCGATTAAATGCCTCGATCTGATCGCTTTCATCGTGACTCACATACACAATGGCAGTGTCCTTTTGCTCAATTAACTGCCTGATCAGTGCAAGGACCAACGCTCGATTCGCTGCGTCAAGCCCTAGACAAGGCTCATCCAGCAATAACAACGGCGGGGCCTTGATCATCGCCCGAGCAATTAAAACGAGTCTTTGTGATCCGAAAGAAAGCTGACTCAGCGGCTTTTGACGATCTTCAACGAGTCCGAGTAATTCAAGCCAACCTCTGGCTTGAACCAATTCACGTTCCGAGGGTTTATGGTACAACCCAATCGAATCATAAAAGCCGGATAGCAGCGTCCGCTCAACATTACCAGGCGACCTGTGCGCCATCTGAAGTGACGAAGACACAAAGCCAATATTGCGCTTCACGTCCCAAACGCTTTCTCCTGTTCCTCGCTGAAATCCGAACACCAAAATATCGTTGACATAACACTGAGGGTGATCGCCGAGAATAAGCTGCAAGAGCGATGTTTTGCCCGAGCCATTGGGCCCGATGACCTGCCAGTGCTCGCCTACGTCAATGGTCCAATCCAACCCTCTAAAAATCGGGACGCCCGAATACGCAATGGTCGCTTGATTCAGTTGAACAAGCGGTGACGGCAAAGGCTCTGCTCGTGTGATCGGCGGTGGAATCGGCGCGACCTTTGCCGAAAGATGCTGAAGATGTGCTAACCAACCGGAGAGGTCCGTCGCGGTGAGCGGCCCCAAATTTTCGATTTGGCCTGCACCTAGAATCAGCACATGATCTAAGGTGCAGGGCAACTGTTCAGGTTTGTTGGTGGCCAACACAAGCGTCCTGCTACCCACCAGTTCATCCAAGTGTCTAGACAACCATACCTGTGCTTTGGCATCGAGACCCTGCAAGGGCTCATCTAAAAGAAGCACCTCAGCCTGCGAGGCGAGCGCTCGAGCCAAGAGTAATTTTCTGGTTTCTCCCGTGGACAGCGTTCTGAACCCATGATCCAGAAGATGGCCGATCGAAAGACCCTCGATCAGGAAGGAAAGCCGTGCTTCCTCTGGGTCAAGCTCTCTTAGGATGGTACCGGCCGGGGTACCGGTAAACACTTGATCTGATAGGTCGCCCCGTTCAAGTGCGGTTTCTCTCTCGATCAACTCCGCCTGGAAGCGACTTGAGACCAGTGCAAAAGACCTGGGAAGCTGACGACGACCCTTACGGATATCGCCCAACCCCATCAAAGCTGATATCAAAGCAGATTTGCCCGAGCCGTTGCTACCGAGTATTAGCCAGCGGGCGCCAGGCTGAATCTGCCAGTCAAGGTTCTTAAGGGAAAAGGTTTTGGAAATGCTGACGCAAGCCTCGTCGGAAAAACCGAAGTGCTGCGAGCTACCGTCATTCATCCTTTAATTAGACAATCCGTTTCATCGCCGTCATGTAGCCTCGCAATACCCGTCCAATATCCTCAACCGGGTGCGTCCTAATGGCTTCATTGACTTGAATCAGTTCCTGATTGTCCACGCCCTGATCATTGAGCCCGAGACCTCGACCGATCACATCGGTGTCTATTCCGTCCATAAACGACTTCAGGAGTGGCAGACACGCGTGATTGTAGAGATAGCAACCATATTCTGCGGTGTCCGAAATGGTGCTGTTCATCTCAAAGAGCTTTTTTCGGGCAATGGTATTAGCGATTAACGGGACCTCATGAAGACTCTCATAGTAAGCCGATTCGGCTTTAATCCCCGCTGCAGTCATGGTCTCAAAGGCGAGTTCAACACCGGCTTTGACCATGGCGACCATTAAGATCCCCAGATCGAAAAACGCCTGCTCAGAGATTTCAGCGTTGGCGTCAATCGCTGTAGTTTCGAACGCGGTCTCGCCCGTTTCCTTTCGCCATCCAAGCAATTTCGCGTCATCTTTCGCCCAATCTTCCATCATCCCGCTGCTAAATGCGCCGGTCATAATGTCATCCATGTGCTTTTCGTAAAGCGGACGCATCAAATCCTTCAGAGTCTCCGATAGCTCGAAGGCTCGCAGCTTGGCCGGATTAGATAGCCGGTCCATCATGTTGGTGATACCACCGTGCTTCAGCGCCTCGGTCACCGTTTCCCAGCCATATTGAACCAGCTTGGCTGCAAACCCGGGCTCAACGCCTTTTTCTACCATCTTGTCGAAACACAGGAGAGAGCCGGTCTGCAACATGCCGCAAAGAATGGTTTGCTCCCCCATCAGATCGGATTTCACTTCAGCAACGAAAGAGGACCGAAGCACCCCCGCTCGATCGCCACCCGTCGCAGCCGCATACGCTTTTGCTATAGCCAGACCATCACCGCGAGGATCATTCTCAGGGTGAACCGCAATCAGAGTGGGTACCCCGAAGCCGCGCTTATACTCCTCACGCACCTCGGTCCCAGGGCACTTAGGGGCCACCATGATGACGGTGAGGTCTTTACGAATCGATTGCCCTTCCTCAACGATGTTAAACCCGTGGGAGTAAGCAAGACAGGCATCCAGCTTCATCAGGGGTTCGATATCTCGAATGACGTGGCTGTGCTGCTTATCAGGGGTCAGGTTAAGTACCAAGTCCGCGGTTGGAATGAGTTCATCATAGGTTCCAACAGTGAAGCCGTTGTCCACCGCGTTAACATAAGAGGGGCGCTTTTCTTCAATGGCGCTCGCACGAAGCGTGAACGACACGTCAAGCCCGCTGTCCCGCATATTCAGGCCCTGATTCAACCCTTGGGATCCACAGCCTACGATCACTACTTTCTTCCCGCGAAGGTAATCCACTCCATCGACGAACTCTTTCGGGTCCATAAAATCACACGTTCCAAGCTGTGCAAGCTGTTCACGCAAGGTGAGTGAATTAAAGTAGTTGGCCATGTCCGCCCCCAATTTGACAAAGGCGCTAACTCTAGAGGAAATCAACCCGGAGGTAAATTGATCGGACGGCAAATCGCCCATCAATTGACTAGAAATCAGCCGCTTAAGGCTTGCAGTCTCGATTTAGGCGCGGCGCGCTTGAGGCGCACTCAATTCTTAGCGAAAGCCTGAAGAGGCTCGCCTTCGATGGTGATTCGGTGCATCGACCGCGCGAAGCCTGGGTAATCATTTTGTGCATAGTGCCAGGTGGCGCGGTTATCCCAGAAAGCAATGGACCCTGGCTGCCAATCAAACCGTTCAACATGCGTTTCATCACTCATCGCCGCGTAAAGCATCTCCAGCATGGCCGCCGAATCCGCCTCACTCAACTCGTTAATACGAAGTGTGAACGCGGGATTGACGTAGAGGGTCGCGCGACCACTTAACGGATGCGCGATGACTACCGGATGAACAGGATCCGACATCGCGTCAGCCTTTTCCGGCGAGTTGAAGCGTCCAGTCTGTCGGCCTGATTGCATGTAAGCCGCTGCTTGACCAAAAACATGCTTCCCAGAGTGAGTCGCGGTGAGCGTTCGTAATGTCATTTGAAGCTGTGAGTCCAGGCGTTCGAAGGCATCTGCGGCCGAAATAAACCAGGTATCTCCGCCCGCGGGGGGCAGCGCCCGCGCGACCAGAATCGATCCCAGTGCAGGAATTTCATCGTAGGAATGATCGGTGTGCCAACCGCCCCCGATGTTCATCTCTTGTTCAGGCGTTTTCTCAACCAAGGCGATCTCAGGAAAGTCTGCGTGAGCTTTGAAGAAGCGATTGACATTGATTTCGCCCCATCGCTCGGCGAAATGAATGTGATCCTTTTCTGACAGGTTTTGATCGCGAAAAAACAACAGCCCATAACGAGAAAAGGCTTGCGCCATGGCTTCGAACTGGTGATCTGTCAAGGCGCGAAGATCAACATCCGTGACTTCAGCACCCACATGGTCCCTAGGTTGAATCTTCATTGAATTCCCCAATTCATCAGTCGTGGTAATCGCCAGGACTCCATAAAAGCCAATGAAGTCAAATTTTCGCGGCTGCCTCTCACTTCATTGCCGGGTGGCCAAGGCCAGAAGCTCATGGATCCGCTGCTCGCTATTGAGTTGGTTGACCCTGATCATTTGCCGCAGTTCCTCAAGATATGCCTCACCCCGCTCCGAATAACGATCAAGCCCACTGAGTAGTGCGCTCGCGCGAATCGGCTTGCCCTCGGTCTCGAGCGCACGACGAAGGCTTCGAAATCGCACATAGGCGGGGTGAGAGTTGAGGGTGAGCGCGTAATAACGAAGTCCATCAATGACATCATCAAAAGCCGCAACACGGTGTCGGGTGTTCGAATCAGCAGCCTGGGGCCTCACCCCACAGTCGACCGTGAAGCACCATAGCCCAAAGTAATTGTTCTGCTGCCGCGCGAATCTTGACGTGCCCCATGCACTCTCATTGGCAGCTTGAGCGAGGACCAACGCCACAGGGATCACCGAAATTCGCGCGATGAGTGCCTCGCAAAGTTCAGAATCAGACAGCGCATCACGATCAGGCACCCGATACTTAATCGCCAATTGACGGAGATGGATTGAATCGAATGACGGCGCATTTCCCTCCGCACTCAAGCAAGGAAGGCTTTGCCGCTCACGCAAGATCTCGCTATTCACGCGAAGCACCTTGGGTAGAAGATAAGTAAAGAACGCGTCCTTCTTGGCTTTGATGCTTTCCATTTTGGTGAAATCGGGGGTCGAGGTGATCTCTGATAGCCTTGACGATGCGGCAAACGCGACGCACACGGTGACAACCCCCCAGAGCAGTAGCGTCAACACTCGGTCGTGTAATGAACTCATCGTGATCCACCTTGGACGTTATGATCATCCCCTGCGGGGGCAGACCGGGCGCCGCCTTCAACACCTGACGTTGCCAATCCCTGCGTATTGGGAGAGCGATCTCCCAACGCGTCGAGAATTTCCTGATGGCGCCTCCGGTCGATTCGATAAAACAAATAGCAAAGCACACCGATGGTAGAAAATACCGAAGTGGCGGGGCCAGCGATAAAACCCAACTGCCAAACAATCTCATCATCAACGGTGCCCATCTTCGCACCCTTCGGAAATGCGATGAGATCGAGAAGAAACCCGCCCAGCACGATTCCTAAGGATGAATTGACCTTCACCGCAAAGCCTCGGACGGCGAAGATCACCCCTTCGCGACGATGACCCGTTTCGAGTTCATGCTCGTCGGTGATATCTGCAAACATTGAGTTCACCGTCGCAAAAATCATAGGTCCGAGGAACGCGGTGAGAAATCCGCTGATGATGAGTATGATCAACATCGCCTGGGTTCCCCGATCTGGCAGCCAACTGACTTCCGCAAGTGCAAGCACAATCGGCGCGTTGATGTTTAAGATCACCAAGACGGCAGAACCCACCAACAGCCATTTCTTTTCGATCACCCGTGTCAAAGGCCCCAAAGCCACCAGCGACGCCACCAATCCTGCCAACTGGAACAGCGGGATGAGGGACAGCTGCTCTGTGGTCATGCCCCAAAAATGAAAGCCCATAAACGGATTAAAAATACTTTCAACCGCCAGAATGAAGGTAGAGAGCATCATGCCGAAAAAAATCGCCCTGAAAGAACGATTACTGAACGCGGCTAAAAACTCACCAAGGACCTGCCTAGGCGACACCTTGGGTGCTGGCGCATAGGACTTTGACAGAAGACGTGGCAATTCAGACAAGGTGCCAAGCGCGCAAATCCAAATGGCTGCCAAAATCACCACAGCAGAAAACAGAGACCACGATTGGTAAGCCGTTGCATTCAAAAGACCCGGATTAAACGCCTCCGTGGTGGGAAAGAACAGTCGATAGGAAATGGGTACAAAGAGTGCGCCGCCCAGAAAACCAAAAAAAGTGCTGGCCGCGTACAAAGATGAGCGTTCTTGATACCCCTCCGCTAACTCTGCGCCAAGCGCCAAATGAGGTATGTGGTAGAACGTCAGTGACAAGCGGACCGCCACTGCGAAGGTCAAGAGCCAAAAAAAATAGGCTAAATCAGGCAGCCCCTCTGGCGGATTGAAGAGAAGATAAAAGCACAGGGCCATCGGTACGGCGGCAAGCGCAATGAGAGGATGACGACGACCATACCGCGTTCTGAGCTTATCGGAGTAACTGCCAACCACCGGGTCGCTGATGGCGTCCACAACCAGCGCGGCCGCCAGCGCAAGACCGGTCAAGGACGCTGACACACCGAGGACTTGATTGTAGAAAAACAACAAGAAGACGTTGAAGCCGGAGTTCTTCACGGCCTCAGCTAATTGGCCCACGCCAAACGCAAGACGAACCGGTAGCGAGAGCGAAGCCATGCGGGACTACTTGAGAAATTGAGCGTTTGAGTCTCTACGATCTCTCAGTGACTGACAAGCCGTTCTTGCCGTCCTTCCTCGCGAGGTTTCAGCGCCGACCTAGAAACTGATCAATCCCGTGCCCGTCATGAGCAGGATGATCAGCGCGACCGGAAGCACGACGCGTAAGAGAAGCAACCAAATCTGATAGAGATTTCCTTCCTTTAAACCGATCGATGAGGGCGTTAAATGCGGGGCCAAACGCCACCCCACAAAGGCCGCAACCATGACCCCTCCTAAAGGCAGCATGATCTGATTCGAGAGAAAATCGAGCTGATCGTTCAGGGCTGCGCCGACCACTGCGACGTCACCAAACGCATAAATATTGAGTATCGAGAATACGAAGAGGAGAAGCGTCCATTGCAGCGCAGCAGTGCGCCTCGCACCCCCAATAGACCTCGCACGTGCCACCACCAAAGGCTCGATAAATCCGACAATCGATGAGATCGCAGCTAACGCCAGTAACACAAAGAAGGCTGTGGCCAGCCAGACGCCCCCTGACATCTGCCCAAAAGCCACTGGCAGCACTTGAAAGATCAAACCGACGCCGCCCGCTGGGTCCAGCCCGTATCTAAACACTAAGGGGAAAATTACAAGGCCAGCCAGTAGCGCAACTGCGGTGTCGGCGATCACCACCAAGACACTGATTCTAAAAATCGATTGGTTGGCTGGCAGATAAGCCCCGTAAGTCCACATGCCAGCCATCGCAACCCCAATGGAGAAAAACGCCTGACCAACGGCCGCAAGCCCCACGCTGGCGTCAATCCGTGAAAAATCGGGACGCAAAAGGTAGTCGAGTGCCGCCTCAAACCCTGGAAAGTGGGCGTTGTAGACCGCAAGCCCGAAAAGCAACAACAGGAGCAAAGGCATCATGATCGTCACCGCACGCTCAATGCCCCCCCGCACGCCGCCGTAGATGATCACTAACGCAACGAGCAACACACAGCCAACACCCACAGTTTGGATTCCACGATTGGCCTTGAGCACCTCAAATGCGTCCGCTGAACGGGTGCCGTCGAGACCAACGAAGGCGCCCGTTAGGGCCTCGCGACCATAAATGAGCACCCAGCCTGCCACCGTGGCATAGGTCACCATGA
>CAYZUV010000044.1:0-14192 GCA_964481245.1 uncultured Pseudomonadales bacterium | reverse complement strand
TCCCAGC
The DNA here is from genome assembly GCA_964481245.1 of uncultured Pseudomonadales bacterium. Classification (GTDB taxonomy): domain Bacteria; phylum Pseudomonadota; class Gammaproteobacteria; order Pseudomonadales; family Azotimanducaceae; genus UBA9926. The sequence continues at coordinate 14,185 of CAYZUV010000044.1, read as the reverse complement.
TCCGCAAATTCCGATTCTCACTGATCAATCCTCTCGGTATTTAAGTCGGAAGGTCGGCTGCCGACTCTGCAAAAAATCGTTTTAATCCCCGTAACGCTTGCCTCGTACGGTGTTCATTTTCGATCAGGGCAAATCTCACATGATCATCGCCGTACTGACCAAAGCCGATCCCCGGCGATACTGCGACTTTGGCTTTTTCAATCAGCAATTTGGCGAACTCAAGCGAGCCTAGCGTTCGAAAGGGCTCTGGAATTTTAGCCCACACGAACATTGTTGCTTTGGGGGGCGTGACCTGCCAGCCCATCCCATTCAGACCCTCACACAACACATCGCGTCGCTTCCTGTACATATCCCGGATATCGATGACACATTGTTGATCCCCCTCGAGCGCTGCGATCGCTGCAACTTGAATGGGCGTAAAGCTGCCATAGTCAAGGTAGGATTTTATTTTTGCCAATGCCCCGATCAACGTTTCGTTACCCACGCAAAAGCCGATGCGCCAGCCGGGCATGTTGTAACTCTTCGATAAGGTGAAAAATTCTACGGCGACCTCTTTGGCACCCGGTACTTGCAGAATCGACGGTGCGGTATAGCCATCGAAGACAAGATCCGCATAGGCCAGATCCTGAACGACCCAGATACCATGCGCTTTTGCGATGGCGACTACCCGCTCGAAAAATTCGAGCTCGACACAATGTGCGGTGGGATTGCCAGGAAAATTGAGTACCAGCACCTTGGGTTTGGGCCAATTGTTCAAAATCGCCGATTCCAGCTCAGAGAAGAAATCTACATCATCGGTTAGCGGCACGTGCCGAACGTCCGCACCCGCAATCACAAAACCATAGGGGTGAATCGGGTACGACGGATTGGGCACCAACACGGAATCGCCCGGACCTAAAATCGCCTGGGCTAAATGAGCAAGCCCCTCCTTGGAACCCAGGGTGACGATCGCCTCGTTTTCAGGGTTCAGCGCGACATCGTAGCGTCGAAGGTACCAGTCGGTGATGGCTCGTCTGAGCCGCGGGATGCCCTTGGACTGAGAGTATCGATGGGTATCGCCGCGCTGCACGGTTTCGATCAGCTTAGCAACAATATGCGGAGGCGTTGGCTGATCAGGATTACCCATCCCAAAATCAATAATGTCCTCACCCCGCGCTCTTGCTGCACGCTTCAGGGCATCGGTGACACTAAAGATATAGGGGGGAAGGCGCTGAATTCTTTGAAATTCTTCGTCCATGGACTGACCCAAAAAAAGCCGCGAGTGTAGCTGAGTTATTGACCATCGTCACCAGAACCACAGTCTGCCCGGTCAAAAAGGCCCTCTCACCTTAAGAATCAACCGACAATCCAAGCTCGGCCGCCAGCCGTTCAGCCGGGAGATAACCCGGCACCAGACGACCGCTCTCAAGGACTATGGCAGGCGTACCCGTCACGCCCATGCGCCCCCCTAACTCGAAATGTTTGGCAACGGGGTTATCGCAGGTCAAAGACTCAATAGACTCGCCGGCCTTTGCCAAGGTAAGTGCTCGTTTCTGGTCATTCGAGCACCAAGCCGACACGATCTTGTCAAAGCTTTCAGAACCAATGCCCGCTCGCGGATACGCCAAATAGCGAACCGCAATTCCTAATCGATTCAATTCTGGCACTTCCTGATGTAGCTTGCGGCAGAATCCACAATCGATGTCTGTAAACACTGTGATCTCCGCTTTTCGGTCCTTGCTTGCTGGTTCAAAGACCACCATTTCCGATTCATCCAGATCGGCAAGCAGCGCTCTGCGGTCTTCATTTCGCCTCAGATCAGAGAGATTGACGATCCGCTGATTAATCCTCTGATATACATCACCAACAACAAAATAGGTTCCCGTCCGATCTGTGAGCAAGACGGTGCCGTCGGTCAATTTCACCTCATAAAGACCGGGCACCTCACTGCCCGTGACCTCAACAAGGGGCAAACCCGCGGCAGCCAATCCAATTCGGATGTCTGCAAACTCATCAAGACGCTCCGCAGCCAGCACCTGGAGCGAGAGCATTAAACTTGCCATCAGTAAAAGCGAATGCAAACCCTTTTGCACCCTTGATGAATGACCAGCGCATTTCAATAGGGAATCGTTTTCCTTCATCGTTGCCTCGACGCTCGTTGACCGCCACATCTTACCTTGATTCAATGTTGATTCCATTCGCTTACCCTCTAGGATGGTGCGCCTGGTGCAAGGACTTTAAACGTTCCTTCGCGACATGAGTGTAAATTTGCGTAGTTGATAAATCGCTATGCCCCAACAACAACTGAACCACTCGCAAATCTGCACCGTGATTAATGAGGTGCGTCGCAAACGCATGACGCAACGTGTGCGGCGACAAATCTTGGCTAATCCCGGCTGTGAGCGCATGTTTTTTAATGAGATGCCAAAATGTTTGTCGCGTCATCGCCCTCGCGCGATTACTCGGAAACAAAACGTCCGTGGGGGCTTTGCCAGTGAGCAATTCTGGCCTGGCCTCTATAAGATATTTCTCAAGCCAAGACAGCGCGATCTCTCCCACTGGGACCAAACGCTCTTTGCCGCCTTTACCGCGGACTCGGACAACGCCCTGTCTCAAGTTAACCTCGCTCAAGGTCAGCGAGACCAATTCGGATACTCTGAGACCCGTTGCGTACATCAGCTCGAGCATCGTGCGATCTCGCTGTCCCTGGGGTTGTTCAATTGCGGGCGCCTCTAACAGCGCGTTGACATCTTGCTCAGTTAAGGATTTGGGTAAGGCTCGGCCAATCTTTGGCAAATCCACTCTGAGTGTTGGGTTTTCCGTGATGAGGCCATCACGGGTCTGCATTTGATAAAAGGATCGAAGAGCCGACAAGGCACGAGCAGCAGAGCGAGGCTTGATACCCGCTTCAGAGCGGCTTTCCACGTAGGCAAGCAAATCAGCACGGCAAACAGCCAACAAGGTGATTTCTGGTCGACGCACGCTTAACCAACCCGCAAAGGCTGTCAGGTCTCGCCGATAAGCGGCAAGAGAGTTATCGCTTAAACCCTTTTCCATCCAGATCCGATCGAGATATCTCTCGATCATCGATGCATGATCGACTGCCTGTTTAAGCTCCACCTTCGCCTCTCACCCACACCACTGACTCACGGTAATGCTAACTGAACGCCTGCGCGAGCCGAGCCTTGTCTCGCTCAAACCGACGCCCAGCCGCGAAGAATAGCGGGATGGCGGTCATGGAAATGACCGTGAACCACAAAAGCGCTTTGGTATAGGGTTCGCTGACACCCGTGGCCATGAGATGGTCAATGTAAACACCCGCCAATGTCACCCCGATGGCAACCCCCACCAGATTCAGCAACAAAATATAGAAAGCAACCACAGTAGCCCTGATCTGTTGCGGCACGAGCTCTTGTATGGTCGAGAAAGTTGGCCCGTAAAAACAGCCGAGCTGAAAGAACCCAGCGAAGACCCCAACCCAGAACCAAATGCTGTCTGGATCAACCAACCGATAATAGATGTTGATCGGCGCTAGAACGAGCATTACCAAGAACAAAAACATGGGGCGCCCGGTACCCGTCTTTCGGAGCAGCCAATCACCGCCCAATCCGCCGAACAGATTGCCAGCCATACCCGCGACAATGCCAATCCAACCCGTCCATTGCGCAATCTCCGCTCGATCGAACCCTCGCTCCTGGACGTACCAGAGTTGATCAAATGTGGCGGCACCGAGAACAAAGTGGAACGCAACTCCGCCCATGATAGTCATCACCAAAGCTGGGGATGCTCGAAGGGCTCGAAAAAGCGTCTTTATGATGTCTAGGAAACTAGTTCGATCCTCCTTCTCAACCGAATCGGCAATCTGCTTTTCTCTCTGGGGATCAGATATGAACCACATGACTACGGCCAAGAAAAATCCGATGATCCCCAACGCATAAAAACAGTTTCTCCAGCCGATGAGCGGTCCTAAATAACCGACGATCAAAAGGCTGACGCCAACCCCAATCGGAACGCCCATGTAATAGAACCCGGAGGCAAAGCCAAGACGATGAGAGGGAAACCGGTCGGAGAGTAGCGACATCGAGGTAGGTGTCAAAATGGATTCGCCGACCCCAATAAACATTCTAGGTATGGCAAGGCTCACAAATCCTTTGGCCATGCCGGACATCGCGGTCAGTAGACTCCAAGCCGCAACCCCTAGGGCGATGAGCTTGGTTCGATTGTATCGGTCAGCCAGCGTGCCCATGAAAAGGCCAGCAACTGAATAAAATGCCAGAAAAATCAGTCCAGTCAGAAGCCCAAATTCGGTATTGCTCAAGCCCAGATCCGGCACAATGAAATTTGAAAAACTCGCCAGCAGCTGGCGGTCGACAAAGTTCATGACATTCAGAATCGTTAAGAAGACTAACAGTCCGTAGGCACCTCTCGTTGATCCTGCGATCGATTCTGACTCACTCTTTGAGTTTGACGCTTTAATTGATTCCGACATGGCTCCTCCCCATAACTCAGCGCCTTGGCGTTGCTTTCCGATACAGCTACGGCCCGGCGCTGACCAAGCTCGAGCGTAGCATTAAAATAGAAATGCGCACATGGAAGGGCCACATGCAGACGACTGGCTTTCAATCGATTGAACTGCGATGACACGGTCATTAAGAGCGCGCCGTTTCGCGGGAGCGCGAGCGAGGCATTCGTCTCGAGAGATCGCTCTCGTGAAAGCCTACTGCTGACATTGGGCTTAATTGAGGCCCCAATTAACAACTTGATGAGGGAGAGGCAGTTCTTTGCCAGTCTCAGAGGGAGGAAGACGTTTATCTCTTCGTTTTCAGGCTGCGAGACTTAAAGCTCTAGCGACGCTTGTTCAAGCGGTTTTAGTTGGAGCCAGGGGTTTAATTCAGAGCATAGCGACTCAAAAGGACGAAGAGCCCCTTCAGCCCTTGAATCCATTCCAGCCCAGACTTGTGCTCTTTAGGGATCGTAAGTTTTTAGTGCCTGTAAGCCCGGCTTGGCAGCGCCTTCAGTTGTGACGCTGCCGTCTCGGGACTCCGACTCGACACCGAAGCATCAGGTGGTTTGGCCTAATTCAGCTTCTCTTTGATTCTCGCCGACCGACCGCTTCGCTCTCGCAGATAATACAGTTTGGCTTGGCGCACATCTCCACGACGTTTCACTGTGATGCTATCAATGAGTGGGCTATGCAACTGAAAGGTTCGCTCGACTCCGACACCATGCGACATTTTTCTCAAAGTAAACGCAGAATTAAGACCTCGGTTTCGACGCCCAATAACGACGCCTTCGAAGGCCTGGAGTCGCTCTCTACTGCCCTCTACCACGCGGACCTGAACCACTAACGTATCGCCTGGACCGAAAGAGGGAACGTCCTGCTTGAGCTGCGCCTGCTCGATCTGTTCTATCACTTTATTCTTCATAAGCCCGTTCTCCTCAGTCCTTCGCTACACTTCAAGGCTGCCCTGCCTGTGATGTGGCCCTGTTCAACTTTCTCTTTAGCTCGCTATCTAGCCGGGGCTTTGGGCCTCAGCTTTCAAATTGCGCCTGATTTCTTCGCCTCAGGCCACTCGTGCTCGACGTCTTTGCGCCTCGCTTTAATCTTCCTTTCTTACTTCTCGCATTTTCGCAGCTGTACTTAAATGCTTGAGCGCCAAGGCTTCCGCTTCATTCGGCGGGTAAGAAACCAACAAGTCTGGGCGTCTTTGCTCGGTCTTTGCCAGCGCCTCGGTGCGTCGCCACGCGTCAATCAATTGATGATCGCCGCTGAGGAGAACCTCAGGCACCCTCACGCCCTCTATCCTCTCGGGTCGCGTATACTGCGGATATTCGAGCCGTCCGTCAACAAAAGATTCATCTTCTGTAGACAAGGCGTCACCCAAAACACCGGGGAGCAATCGCGCGATCCCGTCAATCAAGGCCAGCGCTGCGAGTTCTCCTCCGCTCAAAACAAAATCACCTAGCGAGATTTCCAAATCGACCGCCGTATCAACCACCCGCTGGTCAATTCCCTCATATCGTCCGCAGATCAATATGAGGTCACTACCCTCACTCGAAAACGTCTCCAAATGTTGTTGTTTCAACACCTCCCCTGAGGGAGAGAAGAAAATCACCTTGGCACCCGGCTTCGAGGCCCGTTTGGCTGCACCAATTGCCGCGAGCAAAGGCTCAGCTTTCAACAGCATGCCGGGGCCGCCTCCGTAAGGCCGATCGTCAACCGTACCGTGACGATCTGTTGCGAAATCCCGCAACTGAATCAACGAGATTTCATGGCCGCATTCTGCAAAAGCCCGTGAAGTCACCCCCCAAGGCATGGCCCCAGTGAACATCTCGGGAAACAACGTAATCACCGAGATCTTCATCGATCGTAATCTTCTGACCAAGCCACCGTTATTCTTCGACGGTGAAGGTCTACGCCCTTAACGATGTGATCCCAAACATAGGGAATCAATCGTTCCTGATGGCCGGCATCACGCTCGAAGCCAACCACCATCACATCATTTGCACCAGTTTCCAGCATCGACTTAACCGAGCCGAGCAAATGGCCGGCCTCATCTATGACCAAAAGGCCTATGAGTTGATGCCAGTAATATTCCTCTTCGGCGAGTGGTTCGAGCTGACTCTTCTCGATCCATACTTCTCTGCCGACCAACGTTTCCGCCTGGTTTCGACTGAGAACATCTCTAAACCTGACAACTAGCCGCTCACCCTGCCAGCGCCACTCAACCACCTCTAAGGGCTGAAGGGCGGCGCTTGAGCCCACCAACCACGGTTGGTAACTGATAATCTGTTCTTTGGGGTCTGTGTAGGAAAACACCTTGTTCCAGCCTTTGATGCCGTGCGCACCATTGACCGTCCCTACTCTCAGTCGCGTGTTTGTCAATTCATTCACACGCGTAGAACTCGACTAAGCGGCGGCCTCTTCAGATGTCGCTGTTGAAGCCGCTTTTCGATATCGCTTAATGAGGCTCGCCACACGCTCAGACGGTTGCGCCCCCTGACGAATCCAAAATTCGATCCGATCAAGATCCAGACGCATTTTCTCGTCCGCACCCTGGGCAATTGGGTTAAAAAATCCAACGCGCTCAACAAATCGGCCATTTCTGCTTCGCTGACTGTCTGCCACCGTGATGTGATAGAAGGGTCGCTTCTTGCTTCCGCCCCTGGCCAATCGGATGGTTACCATACCTTCTTCCTTTATTTCTGATTCTTCGCGCCTGCAACGGCTTGCAAGGCATCATAAATGCCGCGTCTAACCCCAGTGCTAATGCACTTGGCTTTGACCTCCAAGAGCGCTAACCGCTCTGAATCCCTGTGACTTCAGTCCATGACCCTTATGGAAATCAACCAAGGGCCTGTTGATCTAACACAATTTATTTGGCTGCTCGCCTATCTATGAAGTCCCGTTGAAGGGACCCAGAACAGCTCAAAAACGCCGAAAGGGCTAAACCACCTCCTTCAAGGGGCGCCAATTGTAGTGGATAACCCTAACGATCTCAATCTGGGGATCGCTGATTATTCAGTCCAATCAACACCGATGATTGCAAGGCGAAAAAGCGAATTCGAACTCATCGATGATCACTTTCGCCGATTCAAAATCGAGGCGGACCACCCTGCTGCATCATCCCGCCGAGACCACGCATCATATTGGTCATCGCACCTTTTCGGCCCATTTTCTTCATCATCTTCTGCATCTGCTTGAATTGCTTGAGGAGCCGATTCACGTCTTGGATTTGGGTTCCGGATCCTGCAGCAACGCGCTTTTTACGGGAGCCACTGATGAGATCAGGATACTGCCGCTCTCTGGGTGTCATTGAATTAATGATGGCTTCAAATTGACCGAAGTTGGTTTGTGTCGCGCGGTCCTTCGCCGCCTGAGAAATCGCAGACATTCCGGGTAGCTTGTCCAACATGCCAGTCAGGCCACCCATTTGATTCATCTGTTGAATCTGATCCTTAAAGTCCTCCAGATCAAAGCCCTTGCCTTTGGTGATTTTCTTGGCGAGTTTTTCAGCTTTCTTTTTATCGATCTTCTGTTCGGCTTCTTCGATGAGCGACATCACATCGCCCATCCCTAAAATCCTAGAAACAATTCGATCGGGATGGAACAGTTCCAGCGCTTCCACACCTTCGCCCGATCCAATGAACTTAATCGGCTTACCCGTAATTTGCCGAACCGAGAGCGCGGCGCCCCCTCGTGCATCACCGTCAGCCTTCGTCAGGATCACACCCGTCAGGTTCAGCGTCTCACTGAATTGTTTTGCCACTTGAGCCGCGTCTTGCCCCGTCATCGCGTCCACGACGAAAAGCGTCTCTGCGGGCACCAGTTGCTGCGATAAGTCGCTAATTTCAGCCATCATCTCGGCGTCGACTGCCAAGCGTCCGGCCGTATCGACGATCAGGACATCCGCAAATGCGCGCTTTGCAGATTGCAGAGCGTCTCTTGCGATTTCTGCTGGGCTCGCGCCCGATTGCGACTTGTAACACTCGATCTCTAAAGATTCCGCCAGGCGGGACAATTGCTCCATCGCGGCGGGTCGGTAAACATCGGTGCTAACCAGCATCACTTTCTTTTGTTCGTGATGCTTTAGCCAACGACCTAATTTAGCGGCTGTGGTGGTCTTACCCACCCCTTGCAATCCAGCCATGAGCACCACCGCAGGAGGCTGTGTCGCGAGCGTCAGCCCCTGACTCTGGCCACCGATAACATCAATCAGCTCATCATGAACAATGCGAACAAAAGCTTGCGAGGGTGCAAGACCTGGCATCACCGGCATACCAAGGGCGCGATTTCTGACTCGATCAAGGAAAGGGGTGACCACTTCAAGCGCCACATCAGCCTCGAGTAACGCGAGCCGAACTTCACGTAAAGTGGCTGAGATATTGGTCTCGCTCAGCGTTGCCTTACCTGAGAGACCTGATAACGCGCTGGTTAATCTTGAACTGAGTGATTCAAACATAGCATTCTCCAACCAAAGCCCGGCTCGATGGCAACCCTATCGCTCGATTCATCGAAGCGCCTACGCTGATGGCTATTCGCTGATGGCTATTCGAGAGACAGCAAGGTAGCCATCCTAGGGCTGAATCACACGACTTCACCGGGGCGAGTGCTATTATACGTTGATATTACTTTTGCAGCAGAACAACGGCTCTTTATGAACGGTCTCTTAATCTGGCCTGTCATCCCCGCGCTGATTTTTTATTTGATCGGTGCATATCAGGCGTTACTCTCACTTCAAGCCGCCCGTCGGCACAGCATGGTCGAGAGCACCGTTGTGCGGGCCCTAGCGGTGGTCCTACACGGACTCGCCATCTGGTTGGCCATCCAAGGTGCCGACCAAATTTCACTGGGTATTGCCCTAATGCTGACCTGCGTTGGCTTTGCCATGGCGCTCGTGCTGCTATTGAATCAGCTCAGACGGCCCATGGACCACTTAGATGTCTTCGTCTTCCCGCTGTCCGGCTTATCACTGCTTCTCTTTGCAGTGCTGCCGGCAACGGGCATGGTTCGAGTCGCACTCCCGACTCCGTTGTTCATTCACATTATCTTGTCTCTTCTCGGCTACAGCATACTGGCTCTCGCGGCCCTACAGGCACTCTATCTCGCACTTTTCGATCGCCTGGCTCGAACAGGCCGCACCCTGCCGAAAGGTCTCGCGCTAGACAGCATCGAACAGATGCTATTCGAGTCAATCTGGCTGGGGATGATCGCTTTGTCGCTCGGCATCCTCACAGGGTTTGCGTTCATCGATAGTTACGATGTCAGGGGAATCATCCACCACACGTTCATCACAATCACGGCCTGGCTCATTTTTGCAGTTCTTTTGTGGGGCCGGTTGCGCGCTGGATGGCGCGGCAGTCAAGCAGGGTGGTGGACGCTTGCGGGCTTTGGCTTTCTCGCACTGGGTTACTTTGGCAGCAAATTCGTCATTGAAGTGTTGATCCCTCAAACTTGACAGCATTGCGCTTCATCCCTTACAAAACGAGGCCCAACTGGAGAGACCTCTGTCTTGGACGATCCGTCGACTAGCCTGCTTTCCTGGGCCCTTTTTGTACTTGTCTTTCTCTCTGCCTACTTCTCAGCCTCTGAGACGGCGATGATGGCGCTCAATCGATATCGCATGCGCCACCTCGCCAATGAAGGCCACGGTGGTGCGCGCAGAGCCACCCGACTGCTCGAGCGTCCGGACCGATTGCTGGGCGTCATCCTAATTGGTAACAACTTTGTCAATTTTTCGGCAGCGTCCATTGCTACCTTACTCGCAATCCAAATTCTGGGGGAACGCGGTGTCGCATGGGCCCCGGTAATCTGCACTTTTGTATTTCTGATCTTTGCTGAAGTGGCACCCAAAACGATCGCTGCTAACTACCCCGAGCGCATCGCGCTTCCCTCCTCGCACATCCTTAGCTTGCTGTTAATGCTGCTTTGGCCTTTAGTCTGGGCCGTGTCAGCGCTCTCTAATCTGCTTCTCAAACTTATTGGCATACGTCATCAACAAGGAGAGAACGATCACTTGAGCCGAGAAGAATTAAGAACACTGGTCTTCGAGGGCGCCAAAATCGCTTCGCAATCGCAAAACATGATGCTTGGTGTGCTGGATCTCGATGAAGTCACCGTTGATGACATCATGGTTCCCAAGAGTGACATCATTGGTATCGATCTTGATGACTCTCTCGAGGACATCATCGCCCAACTGAGAAACGCTCAGCACACACGCTTGCCTGTCTACCGAGAGGATATCAATCACGTGGTGGGCATGCTTCACGTGCGTGACGCCATCCGTTTTCTCACCAGCGAAGAACCCAACAAGGCCACCTTATTGCAGGAGATCGACGAGGTTTACTTCGTCCCCGAAAACACCGCACTGCATCGGCAGATCAGAAACTTCCAGTCGCGTAAGGAGCGGATCGCATTGGTAGTGGATGAATATGGCGACGTCCAGGGCATCGTCACACTAGAAGATATTCTCGAGGAAATCGTCGGCGAATTCACAACGGATCTGGCCTCAGCAAGTTCAGATATTCATCCTCAGGAGGACGGGTCCTTCGTCGTCGATGGTGGCGCGACGATTCGGAGTATAAATCGGGCCTTGTCCTGGCACCTCCCGTCGGATGGCCCCAAAACGCTTAACGGGTTAATGACCGATCATTTGGAAACGTTCCCAGAGGCGCCGGTCAGCGTCGAAATTAATCGCTATCGTCTAGAAGTTGTTCGATTGAAAGATAATATGATCGCCACAGCCAAGCTGTCGATACGTCCACCTAGGGAAGACGACTAGCGACACCGACGGGTCTCGTCATTTCATCGCTTCGATGGCTTTGATCACGGCATCGAAGGAAGGCTCTAAGGCTGGCGCTTGTTCAGTGATAACCGCCATGTCATCGGACTTGCCTGCTTTTTCAAGCACCAAACAAATATCAGCGAGCTGGTGGGCCCCCACCGTTCGAGCTGAGGATTTCAATTTATGCGCTTGGCGGCCAACGGCCTCAGCATCTCCCCGCTCAACACCCCGCACGATCAAGTCGACCGTCTCTCTTGAAACCTCGACAAATTCGTCAAGAATGGTTTTCAGCATCTCATCGTCTCCAAAAAGATCCCGCATCTCGTTCAGATCAAGGACTGATGCCGCCGCCGGTTCCTCGACCTCAGACGCTTGCGAGGAGGTCTCTTCGTCGCCTTTGAGCATCGGACGAGCGACTTCTGCATTGTTTGTCTCAGATTGAAGCGGTGCGCCCGTTGGCAGGTCTTCAGGCTCGGTAAACGAAAAAGCTTGGGCAGTAGAAGCTGACTCAGCCTTCAAATAGAGTGCGAGCATTTCCTGTAGCGCAGAGATCTCAAGCGGTTTGACCAAATAGTCATCCATTCCCGCTTCGGCGCAAGCTTCTCGTGCGCCCTGCATTGCATTCGCGGTAATCGCGATGATCGGGATATGGTGTCCTGTTCCCTCTTCGCTCTGCCTGATATTGCGAGACAATTCGTAGCCATCCATATTGGGCATATCGCAGTCGGTAAGGAGTAGCGCGATACCCCCTTTTCGGTAACGATCCAGGGCTTCGACACCATCATTCGCTAACTCGCAAGCCAGTCCGAGCGCATTGATCTGCCTTTGAATGACTTGTTGATTGATCACGTTATCCTCTGCCACAAGAATTAATTGTCCTGCGTTCGAAGCCTCACTCGCAGAGAGCGGAACGATCTCGGGAATCTCCTGTTCAGCCAAGCCCAGCATCGCAGGCTCGAAGTCAATGCGACTCAAGCGAGCCACGGCTGCAACCAAATCCTGCCAATAGAGCGGGTTTGCGCTCAACACATAGTGATCATCAGCAATCGCTCGAGATCGCCTGCGTTGGTCATTCGTTAGCGTCACGAATCGCGCCTGATCAAATTGCGCTGAAATTTGCTTTAAGATCGCAGCACTTTGTGACTCGTTGAATTCATTCGATAGCACGACCACGACCTCGCGGTCCGGAAGCTGCTTAATTTGTTCGCCCAATTCACCCGTACTCTTGACCATAAACGTCTGAGCATTGTGGGCACCGAGCATCATATTTAATGCGTCATAGGTGGCATTGGAACTTCCCACGTAGGCAACCCCAGTTAGACGCATGTCGATTTTAGGCCTCGCGGTTGGTAAATCTTCCGCATGCTCGAACCAAAGGTCGAAATAGAATTCTGAGCCTGCGCCGCGTTCACTGACAACGCCTATCCTGCCTTCCATGGTTTCAACCAAGCGACGACAAATCGACAGCCCTAGCCCCGTACCACCGTAAATTCTCGAAGTTGACTTCTCCGCCTGGGCAAAGTCTTCGAACAGTCCCTCCTGGGCTTCCTGGCTGATTCCTATCCCTCGATCAATGACAGAAAATTTGACATGCGCACCGCGATCGGGCTCCTGATCAAGCAAGTCGATTCGCACCACGATTTCTGATCGCATCGGTGAAAACTTGATCGCGTTACCAACCAGGTTCGTCAATATCTGACGGATTCTCAGATTGTCGATCATCAAATTAAAAGGCAAATTTGGATCGCCCTGGATGATCAGTAATTGCTGGTTTTTCGCCGCGTTCGTGGCCACCACTGCGAGCGCCTGTTCGACCACCCCGATCGGATCTGACGGGCTTTTCTCTAACTCAATTTTTCCCGCTTCGATTTTTGAAATGTCTAAGATGTCATTAATCAAGGCGAGCAGCGAGTGCCCAGAATCAGAGATAGTGTTCAGCATCTCCTTTTGGTCATCATCTAGCTGCGTACGCCTGAGAAGATCGACCATTCCGATGATCCCGTTCATCGGCGTCCTAATCTCATGACTCATGCTGGCCAAGAAATTACTCTTTGATGTCGCTGCATTTTCAGCCGCCATTGCCACCTGTCGTAACTCTGTCGTTTCAACAAGCGTGACGACCTGCAAACCTTCCGGAATCGAACTGAGATTGAGCCGCAGCCATCGGTCCTCTGCTAGCGCTACATCGACCGAGCCAAACCCTGTGTGTCGCGCGTGCTCGAACCAGTCCGACACGGACTCATCGCCATCAGCCCCTTGAATCTCCGGGTCAAGCTCCCTATCCAATGAAGTCAAAAAATCCTCAAACCGAGATTGGCTTGTCATGCTTTCGGCCAACTCAGGGATTAGTTGACGCGCGTGCCGGTTCACGAAGGACAGCACTCCCTCGCTGTCTATGATCATGAGCCCCTCAGAGAAATGCTCTGTTGCCAGACGCGCGGCCCGCTCACTTGCCATCAACTGATCGATGAGGTGCACAAGACGATCCTCGATAAAGAGATCGAGACGCTGGTCAACGCTTATGAGTGCTTGCGCAAACTCTTCATTGTTCGACAACGGCACGAACGTGCCCAATTTGGCCCCGGGGGCCCAGATATCAAAATTCGTTGGCCGGAAGCTTATAACCAGCCGCTCTTGACCGCTTTTGCACTGAAGGATAAGGAGCCTTTCTCTAGTTTGCAAAGCCGTAGCCGAGTTGAAGCCTGCTTGACCGTAGAGCACGTCAGTGCTGGACTCTTGCCCGAGATACGTGAAGACCGGCTTACCTATCACTTCTTCCTCGGAAAAACCAATAATATTCAGCAACGCAGAGTTGACTTTCTGAACCACAAAGTCCACATGAATAACTTGAGGTACTCTCGACAAGTCGAAGGCTTGCTCGAACGCTGCTTTCTCTCTTGCTGTCCATGGTCGTGCGGGAT
>CAYZUV010000043.1:0-14436 GCA_964481245.1 uncultured Pseudomonadales bacterium | reverse complement strand
AGAGCGGCGTCACCCCGAGGCCCAAACCACCATCGACGTCGAGCATCGCGCCCGTAACCCACTGGGCGGCTAAAAGATAAGCAATCGCCTCTGCCACCTCTTTTGCGGTTCCGATTCGCCCTAACGCATGCAGTGGCGCAAGCGCTTGCATACGCTCTTCAAGTTCGGCAGCCGTGCCCAGACCTGCGCGCTCGTTAATTTCAGTTGGAACGGCGCCCGGGAGCACGCAGTTCACACGAACCTCTTTTGCGCCAAGCTCGGCAGCCAGAACCTTCGTCAATCCTTGAACGGCCGCTTTTGTCGCAGCATAGGGGCTTGCGCCGGGAAACGCGCGTCGAGTGTGAATAGAACCGATGAAGATCACGCTCCCCTTTCTGTCGGCAAGGGCAGGCGCACACAGCGAGGCCATCATCATGGCTGCGACCACATTATGGTGAAAGAGATTGAGTAATTCGGTTTCATTCATGTCCGCTAATGCTGCGCGATACATGTTGCCTGCGTTGTTAATCAGGCCATCCAGGCCACCGCCATGGGCGAGTGCACGGGCAACAATTCGCTGACGGTCAGCATCCACCGTGATATCCCCCTGTGCATACGCGCATGCTAGGCCCAAAGTCGAAGCAACCTGCTCAAGCGGCTCGCGCCTGCGCCCGCAGATAGTCACCAAAGCACCTTCCGCAACAAGCACGCGCGCTGTGGCTTCGCCAATCCCGGTACCGCCCCCAGTCACCAAAAACGATTGCCCTTCGAATCGACTCATCACTCAATCCTGCTGCAGCCATGCTACGAGTCGGGGCAAGAGCCCCGAAGTCACTTGGTTCGTCATAGCTCGGGCATCGTGGCCCAACGCGGAATAGGCACTTTTGAAACTACCCTCCTGCCGACACCAAACCACAGTCTCGGTCACACCCGCTCGACTGGTTGCGGTCATCAATGGCACCGTATCCTGCGCCCGATGTAACGAAGAATATTGCTCATCAATCGTCGTGAATGCCTTAAGGCCCATACGTTCGCCCTCAGCCGTCGGCATGATCTCAAGGGGCTCAGGGGGCGGATGGAATGAGGTTGACCATTGCCAGTGGCCACCTAAATAGTTTGACCAATCCGAACAATTGGAAAAGCAGATACTTGCCGTGTGCAAGCCTAAGAGCCGTCCGCCGCTTGATACAAAGGTTCGAAGGATCTCTCGCTGTTGATCGCTGATGGCGAAATACCACTGCTCACGATGGGGATCATACTTTTCTCCGTGCATTTCCCAAAAAAGCGCATTCACGGTGAACAGTTTGATGGACTCTGTTTTTAGTAATTCAAAGGCTTGATCGGGGTGCCCAGCAAAATGAGAGATCAATCCATAGCTACGCCCCATCGTCTCGATAACGGAGGACGATTCTTCGAACACGTGATTGATGCCGCCGCTCAATAACACTTGGTGCTCAACATGACTCATGACACACACCTTTTCCTAATCAGCTTTGATCAGCGTGCGGCTGATCGTAACCTCCCAGCCTAGAGGCTCTGCCGCAATGAACCGGACCGAGCCTGTTACCTAAGCACCTACCTAGTCCCAAGTACGCAGTCAGTCCATTCGAGCCTTCATTCATCCTGGCATCCTGGCATCCTGGCATCCTGGCATCCTGGCGCCTTGCTTTAGTCTCTGGGTAAATGCGCAAGCAGACTGCCAACCACGCCACCATCAACCACCAGCTGATGACCGCTTACGTAACGGGCTGCGTCAGACTGAAGATAAACCACCGCATTCACCACATCGTCGGCGGTGCCGAGCGCTTTTAAGGGCACGCCTTGGCTTCGTTTCTCTCTGATGGACTCGTTCGCAAAGAAAGGGGCCGACATCCCAGCATCGATGAATCCTGGCGCAATCGCATTGACCCGAATACCGAGCGGGCCCCACTCAATAGATTGAAGAATGGTGAGATTTTGAATCGCAGCTTTTGTCGCAGCGTAGAGCCCGACGTTAGGACCCGGCGTAATTGCATTGATCGAGGACATGTTGATGATGCTGCCGCCCCCTATGGTCGCCATACCCTTTGCCGCTTGCTGAGCGCAAATCGCCGTACCGAGGAGATTTACGTTGATCACCGTCTGCATATCTAGCGCAGATTGGTCAAGCAATGGGCCAAACCGCGCAATGCCCGCATTGTTAACCAAGAGATCAACGGGGCCAAAGGCGTCAAACGCCTCAGCAACCGCCACCGGGCTGGCCACATCAGTAGGAAAGGCTTTGGCGTTCAGTCGTTCAGCCACCGAAGCCACGCCCGCTTCATCCTGATCAAGAAGGCCTAAAGCATAGCCCTCCTTCGCGAGTCGCTCTGCGATCGCCGCACCAAGGCCGGCACCTGCGCCAGTTACGATTGCCTTCATCTCATCACCCCTTTTGAATCACGGCGGCACGACCGGGTTCAAACTTCACCGGGTAGGTCGCCCAATTAGACCTCGTCGTGTCCTGCACTCGCTCAGCGTTTCGACTGGGATCCCGCACCATACCTCGGGCCACCCAATGTTTCAGCATCCGCGTGATCACCCCAATTTGCGTTGAGTCGCCCGGCCGCTTCTCAGTCCTCACGAGACCCGCTGCAATTTCACGACCTGGACAACTGTGATGTCCAGCACCAAAGGTCAGCCCGGAAAAGGATCTCAAGTGGCGAACGGGTCGATCGGGCCAGAAAGTCGCTGCATGCGTACCAAAGACCTCTGGATCCTGATTAATTGAGACCAAATCAAATTCCAACTGATCACCATGGAATTCTCGAATCATCACAGGGCTGGCAGGATGCATGCGCAGCGCCTCCATCACGCACCGTTGGGCCCAAAGCGATTCTTCGACAAAACGTGATCGCTGTGACTCGTTCGCTTCAAGCCAAGACGCCAACTCATGAAACACATGGACAGCTGCGTTCGATGTGCTGAAAAGCGAAGCCTGCAGAAAAAATGCAGCTTCCTTCACACACTCAGAGCGATCCAATTGCCCACCGACCCAGGCTGCTTTCAACATCGGGAGCAGGGTGTCCGATTCGCGCGTCGGGCGGGCAGCATCAAAGGCCGGGTCAAAGTAGTCTTCTCTGAAACGCTCTAGGGCATCATCAAGCATTCTGTTGAGCGCGTCCTCATGCCGCGCGGACTGCGCTGCCGTCGCGGACGCACTGAACACCGATACCCATTCGAGTAACGCAGCGTCAAACGTTAAATCACCCAGACCCAACATCCTTCCGCTGACATGGAGCATCACCGTTTCAGTGCAACTCGACAGGTCCAGTGAAGGTTTCCCGCACCAGTCATTATCCAGTTGAGGCAAGAGCACCTGGGCTAGCCACGCTTCTATTGCCTGGCAGGATGTCCGTCTGAATAAGGGTGACATCAATCGCTTACGTTCACGATGCCGGTCACCTTCCAAATTTAGAATGACGCTCGCCATCAAGGCTGGGCAGCGCCGATACATAGCTTGATGGGCGTCCCTTTTGAGCAGCAAAGGCAGCGCATCCGCATAGGAGGTGAGATGCTGTCGCATGATTAGGCGACTGGCTGCCGAAGAACCGGATAGGTCAACCAAGTGTCTCGTTTAGATTGGGGATCTTTTGTGCCTGGGTGATCGGCATCCGGGCAAAGGCCGGCGGCCAACAGCTCTTTTAAGATCACCGCCATGGAGCCAAATTGGTGCTGCGTGGCATCTGCAGATTGTCCGTCTCGCAAAATCGTTCCCGCCACTAGGTTCAATCCTATGCACACATGCATCCCCAACCCAAACGAGAGTCCAGAGGGATTCAGTGCGGCGGGTCGGGGACGATTGGGTTCAAATTCTGCTGAATTTCCGCCAAACACAGCCGGATCTCGATTCGCGGTCTCGAGCTCAATGATGACCTGATCACCCGCTTCAATGCGCGTTCCATCAGTCAGCTCAATCGGCTCTAAAGCCACCCGCCACGCCTCTGGGCTCGAAGGATGAAGTCTTAAGCTCTCGTGAGCGCATCGCTGCAACGTGACCGGATCCGCCAATAGCGCCGTCACGCTACGACCCGTTTTAGCAAGCCAGCCATGAATTTCATGAAACGCGTGAACAATGGAGTGAACCGAGGTGTGGGCGCTGGCGAGGTAGAAAAATGCGATCTCACGCAGCAGTGCTTCATCATCCATAGCCAGTTCGTCTTGGTGCCTGAGTAGCAAGGAGAGGACGTCATCTTGTGCACTCACATCGGTCCTTAACATTTCAGCCTGCCGTCGAGCCTTCGACGGCTGCAAAAACTGAGCATTGAATTCGCTCATCGCCGCCCTGATATCGCTTTCTATCGCGTCACGCTGTTCGCCCGTGTATTGGCCCAGGGTCGCGGCTTGTCCGAGCCGCACGAGCAGATGGCTCAAGTGGCTCGATTCGCCTTCCGTGCCTGTTTGACGATCAATGCCAGCAAACAACAAGGACACGTTCAACATTAAATCGTAGGCGAGTGACTTCAGCTCCAGAGCGGGTCGGGACGATGCATTCATCAACGCTTCGTTCACGAATTGGGGTATCACCTCCAATTCCAGTCGACGAAAATAGGCGCGCCGAAAGAGTTGGCCCTCGACACGCCGCCGGGTTTTATGCGCCGCTCCATGCAGATTAACCAAAACATCCCGCATCAGGATGGCCCCGTCGTCATACAGAGCCTGACGTAGCGCTGGATGTTTTAAGGCCTCTTCACATAGCCGATAGGTTTTAACACGAATGGTGCTCATAGCGGCCCCAAGGCTTGCTCGGCTCGCTGACGAGTCAACACTTCGCTTGAAAACTCACTTACTCGCCAGCCGGGAATCGACCATGTATCAGGTAAGGGTTTGCTGCAATCAACCCACCTGCCATTTTTCATAATGTGACGGATGGTGCCCGGCCGACCCAAACAATCGAGGTCTGACAACACATCCCCTTCGACGCAGATCAGATCAGCCAAATAGCCTTTCGCCAAGACCCCCAACTGGCCCTCTGAACGTAACGCGATGGCGCCATGCTGCGTCGCGCTTTGAATCGCTTCAAGCGCACTCATCCCTAAGACCGTCTCTAAAATCTTCAATTCGCGGTAATGCCAATGCCCATAGGGCGTGAGCGAGAAGCCGCTCTCACTACCCGATAATATTGGTACGCCTGCTTTGAAAACCTCGGTGAGTGGACCCGCGCTTTGAACGATTTCCTCTCGAAAGATCGCTTGCAACGTCGAATCCGCGCCAATCGCTTCGCCGTAATCAGCAAGATTGGCTTGAAAAGTGAAGGTGGGCACCAGCGGTACTTTATGGTCAACCACCGCTTGAATAGCCGTTTCGTCCATGTAGGTGGCGTGCAGAATCATGTCAAATCCTGCGATGGCTGCATCTCGGGTACTCGACGCATTCCGGCAATGTCCGACCACTGGCACGCCGAGTTGGTGAGCGGTGTCGCATACAAGTTTCAGTTCATCGAGCTGCCAAGTTTGAATTTCCCCCACTTGCCCGTGGGGTCTGATCGGCATACCACTCACATGAACTTTGATCCAATCGACACCGGCTTTCACCTGACGGTGAATTTCAGTCACGATTTCGTCCTTGGTGTGAACAATCATGCCGTAACCGCGCCGCCCTCTATCCGGCAATAACCGACTGGCCGTGCCTCCCACACAATTAATGAGTACATTACCCCCCGTGGTCATCCGCGGTCCTGGGACAACACCCGCTTCAATTGCGTCCCGTAAGTCTATGCCCGCATCAAAAATGCAGTCCGCGTCAAACAGTGAGGTAAATCCCGCGCGCAAGACTTTCTGAGCGTTGACTGATGCAACCAAAGCGGCAAGGCCCTCTCGCCGATGAAAAAAGAGTTCGTCATTTGTCTGAGGCTCATCAAAGGTGATGTGGCAATGGCTATCGATCAACCCGGGCATGACCGTGAGCCCACCCAAATCCAGAGTTGACGTCTCTGGCGACACCAGGCTGGTCATCGACGACAACTCGCCCACGCCAAGAATGACATTGTCCCGAATTGCGATAGCGCCACGAATCGGCGCAGCACCTTGCCCATCAATGATGTTCGCGTTCGTGAGCAAAATTTCGGAGTGTGTCGCCATAATGTGTCTCAGTGCCTGTGCGAGCAGTCGCGCCAATCGGGGCAGACAGTTTGGATCTAACTTGGGGGGCCGCTTCAGGGCACCCTCAGAGCCGCGCAATGCCGCAGCTAAAATTGCTTGATGGTCTACTGACCGGCTGCTAGGTTTTTACATCGCCTCCAGCAAAAGTTAAAGAGAGTTCAAAGCCTATGAAGCTCAAAGTCAATGAACAGATTCATGAGATCCAAGCCACTGATGACACGCCCCTGCTGTGGGTTCTTCGTGATCATCTAGAACTCACGGGCACAAAGTATGGTTGCGGCACAGGGCTATGCGGCGCGTGCACCGTCCACATTGATGGTGAGACGGCAAGGTCCTGCCTGATGCCAGTGGGCGGCTTAAAGGACCACGCCATCACAACGATTGAGCATCTTGCGGTTAAAGCAGGCGCTTTGACTCCCGTCCAACAAGCCTGGCTAGACGTTGATGTTGCCCAATGCGGGTACTGTCAGTCCGGTCAAGTGATGGCCGCTGAAGCATTACTGGCAAAGACCCCCAACCCGACCGATGCAGAGATCGATGCGGCTATGCAGGGTCATGTTTGCCGCTGCGGCACTTACGAGCGCATACGCGAGGCGATTCATCTCGCTGCAACGCTGGGTGCGAAGCGGGAGGTATCCGCATGAACTCGTTCACTCGAAGATCTTTCCTTCAATCCTCATCGATCTCTGCCGGCGCGCTGTTGGTTGGCTTTCAATTGCCGCTGATCTCCAAAGCCGCTTCGAGCGCGCCTATCAATGCCGACAGCAGCGCGCTGGTCACCGACGCGTTCATTCGAATTAACCCAGACAACAGCACCACGATATTGATGAATCATGCGGAATTTGGGAACGGTGCTTACACCAGCTTGGCCATGATGGTGGCGGAAGAGCTAGAGCTGGACTGGGAATCCATTCGTCTTGAGAGCGCGCCGACCGAACCACAGTATTACAGCCCTTTGTTTGGCGAGTATTTGACCGCTGGTTCAGTTTCAACTGCGAGCGCCTACCTGCCGATGCGCACCGCTGGCGCAAAGACCAAAGCACTGCTTCGCTCTGCTGCAGCACACTTTTTTAATGCTGATGAGAATGAGCTGACATTCGCCCAATCTCAGATCAGCACCTTCGATGGGCGCTCAACCACCTATGCAGCGCTGATTCCAGTCATACAGGCCTTGGGTCTCAAGCCGCCCGAACAGGTGGCGCTCAAATCCAAGGATGCATTTCAAATGCTCGGGCGACCCACCAAGCGAATCGAAGGTCGGGCTAAAGTCACCGGTGAGGCCGTCTTCGGCATCGATATTAAACGCCCGAATATGCTGTATGGCTCGATCAAGCGACCGAATGTGTTTAAGAGCAAGGTCAGACGCTTTGACGCAGGCGCCGCACTGGCTATCCCTGGCGTCGTCAAGGTGAAGGCGATTGATGCTGGCGTTGTCGCGCTGGCCCATGATTACTGGACCGCACAGAAGGCAGCACAGCTGATCGATGTCACCTGGGATGAGGGAGATGGCGCGAGCTTGTCTACTGAAGCCTTTTTTCATGACTATCGAGCACTGAGCCAAACGCCTGGGCTTCTGGCGGAGGATATCGGCGATGCCGAACACGTCTTGGATCAGGCGAGAGACGTTGTCGAAGCTGTCTACGAGATGCCTTATCTTGCTCACGCGACCATGGAACCTATGAATTGCACAGCCGAGGTAACAGACACTCAGTGCAACATTTGGGTGGGCACCCAGTATCAAAGTAATGACCGAACGCTTGCAGCAAAAGCACTGGGCTTTGACGAGACTCAAGTGGTAATCCACCGAACGCTGATGGGCGGCAGCTTCGGTCGGCGCGCCAGCAAAACCGCCGATTATGTGGTTGAAGCCGTTCAGGCAGCCAAAGGCGAGGGGCGTCCGGTTCAGATCATCTGGTCGCGAGAAGAGGATATCCGCCACGGTGGACATTATCGCCCGCTGTTCGTTCACCGCCTCAAAGGCTGCGTCGACGATAGCGGCTTTCCCCTTGCCTGGCATCAACGCGTTGTGGGGCAGTCCATCATGCAACACACAAAGCATGACCCTGCTTATATGGTGAGAGGAATGGATATCTACTCCCTGGATGGTTGTCTTCAAGAGCCCTTTGGCGTCTTCCCCTACGGCACTTCGTACCAGATTCCCCATCATCGAATCGAGAGCCACAATCCGCCCAAAGTCGGCGTGTATCCCCACGAGTGGCGAGCCGTGGGACACACCCACACCGGCATGGCTTACGAGTGCTTTCTCGATGAATTAGCGCATCAAGGCGGTCAAGACCCAATGGATGTCAGGCTGAAGCTTTGCGCTGATCATCCGCGTATGCAGCCGCTCCTGAAAAAGTTGCGGGAGGTATCGGATTGGGATGCGCCTATGGAGGCAGGCAGAGGTCGCGGCATGGCTGCTCGCATCTATTCAGTCTCACCTATCGCTAATGCGGTCGAAGTCACTGTCGCGGATGATGGCACCTACACCGTCGACCGCATCGTCTGCGTGGTCGATTGCGGCTTTGCGGTCAACCCACTCGGTGTCGAATCTCAGATCCACGGCGGTATCATGCTCGGCCTCAACGCGGTTGCGTTCGGCGCGATTGATATCAATGAAGGGCAGGTCAAACAGAGCAATTTCCACGATTATCTGCCCCTTCGGTTTCATCAGATGCCTAAGGTAGAGGTTCATATCATGCCTTCAGATGCACCACCCACCGGCGTCGGCGAGCAATCAACCACTGCAATTGGTCCGGCTGTTGCCAACGCAATATTCAATGCGACGGGAGATCGGGTGAGACAATTTCCGCTCGCTCGGCATGGCTACGTCTTGAAGAGTTAATCCCGCTCGAGCCCCGGCCGAGGGTTTTAAGTCGGAAGACTCTGACCAAAAGGTGAGAATCTTGCAGGGGCGCTTCTCGCGCTTACGGACGCGATCTCGAGAAGCAAGCTACTCGCCTGGCACGCCCTTCGGGCAATCATCAGCATCGGTGCAACTTCGTTGGACGCGAGGGTCTTGCGGACTAGAGAGAGGCATCTGATCACTCGTTTCGATCGACCGATTAAGTGGTATGCTCCGGTCACTCGCTGGATCTCAAACAACTCCGTCTTATGCCCGACGTTCAATTGCAGCCAACCGCTTCCTCCGCCGACAAACTGGCGGGCCTGGCTGCCTTGAGCGATGGTTTTCTTAGACTGCAACGCGGCATCGAGCGTGAAACGCTGAGAACCGATGGGCACAGTCTTCTCAGCTTAACGCCTCACCCATCAGCCCTGGGACATAAACTCACGCATCCCTCGATTACCACGGATTTCTCGGAGTCTCAGCTCGAACTGATCACCCCAGTTCATCAAACCGTCGACACACTACTCAAGGACTTAAGGTCAACCCATCTATTCGTCGCGCGGGCTATCGGTCATGAACGTCTATGGGCTGGTTCGATGCCTTGTGTATTGCCGGCGGAATCCATGATCCCGCTTGCAGACTATGGAAATTCAAACCTTGGACGATTGAAAAAAACCTATCGTCATGGGTTGGGCATGCGATACAACCGCATCATGCAAACCATTTGCGCGGTGCATTACAATTTTTCGCTGCCCCAAGACGCCTGGGATGCGCTTAAACAGATAGAGGGCAGCAAGGAATCTGAACGGGAATACATCGGCAGACGCTACTTTGACCTGATGCGGAACTTCAGGCGGTGGTCTTGGCTGCCTTTGTACCTCTTTGGGGCTTCGCCCGCAGTGGACCGCTCATTCTTGAAAGACGGCCAGACGTCCCTCTTTGAGCAATTAGATGACGACACCTTTTACTTGCCCTTTGCGACCAGCTTGCGCTCTGGAGATCTTGGTTATCAGAGTCACATCCAGTCTGAGCAAATCAATATTTGCTACAACAGCCTTTTGGATTACACCGACACTTTAAGAGAAGCCATCACCACGCCACACAAAGCTTATGCGTCGTTAAGTCAGCGCGAGGGTAAATTTGGTCAGATCAGCACTCACATTTTGCAATCTGAAGCAGAGTTCTACACCACCGTGCGAGCCAAAGCTGCCGCACCCTCGGGTAAAAACTTTATTGGTCACTTGAGGGCTCAGGGCCCCGATTACATTGAGGTTAGGTTGCTCGATGTGAATCCCTTTGTGGACGTCGGCATAAACGCGGAGCAAATCCACTTCCTCGATCTGTTCCTCATGCACTGCCTTCTAAGCGATAGCCCACCCCACGATCCTGCGCGATGCAGCGAAGTACAGACCAATTTCAAGCGCACCGTGAGGGAGGGTCGACGAGCCGACGCTACCCTTCAAAGCGAGGGTTATTCTGTTCGTCTGAGAGATTGGGGCAACACGATTCTCGACGACTTAGCGCCACTTGCCACCTTTATGGATCGTGCAAGCCACAACCAAGATTATGCGGCCGCGCTGGACACCATGAGGCACCGGATCGAGAATCCGGACACCACGCCCAGCGGTGAACTCCTTCAAACTTTGAAGTCTGAGGGGCAATCTCTACGAGCGTTCATTGCAGATCAAAGCGAGCGATTCCACGCAACCTGGCTGGAAAGTGACTGGTCTGCTCTTGATCAAGCCCTCTTTGAAAAAGAAGCCCTTGACTCCATCGCAGCGGCGCAGGCCTACAAGCCAACCGATGATGATGCGTTCGAGCAATATCTCATCGACTTTGTCAGTGGCTATCAGCATCGGTCGTGAATCATCTTGCCCATCTCGCACTGGCTGGAGACGATGACGGTCTTCTTGTTGGCGGTTTCCTTGGCGATTTTGTCAAAGGACGATTGCGGGGCGAACGGCGAGTCGAAATCGAGCGAGGGATTCGTCTACACAGGCTCATCGATCATTTCACAGACCATCACCCGACCGTTCGCGAATTAAGGCAAGGTTTTCCTGAAGAGACACGGCGGGTGGCAGGTATTGCGCTCGACTTGATGTTCGATCATCAACTGGCCGTCGCTTTCGAAACCTTTTATCCGGAGCCACTCGACACATTTGAGCAGACAACCTTCACCCGATTACTGAACCCTGAGTATCTCGCGGATTATCCCCCGGCTGCGCTCGCTCAGTGTCGGGCAATGTCTGCACGGTCTAGCCTTCAAAAAACAGCAGATTCAGATTTCGTTTGTCGGAGCCTCACTTGGATACGCACACGACTTCACCAGGGTGAGACCCTGCTCGCGGACAGCATCATCGAACAGATTCACGGTCTAGAACCCGTTATACTTCCGCACTTCGTAAGCTTCTACACCGAGTTAAAGGCAGAAGTCGGTCGAACCATTCGTTCCTTTTCCCATGAGGCATCGAACAACACCCTTTGAGGTTAGACCGCACAATGCCAAAGGAATTCGTCATGGTTGATAGACTGTTCGCACTAAGCCCAAGAAGCCTTCACCTCATGCTCTTTGTCGCCTCGATGAGCTTCATAGCCATTGCGCTCGTTATGGAGCATTGGCTCGAGCTCGAACCTTGTCCGCTGTGCATTCTTCAAAGGGTTGGGGTCATTGCGCTGGGGATGGTGGCGCTCGCGGGCGCCGTTCACAACCCTGGAATACTCGGTCATAAGATCTACAGCGGCCTCGGCATCGTCGCGGGTCTTTCAACTATTGGTGTTGCTATAAGGCAATTATGGTTGCAAAGCCTGCCCCCCGATCAAGTACCCGCGTGCGGACCAAGTCTTGATTATTTGATGGATGTTTTTCCTCTGATGGACGTGCTGCAAATGATTCTTTCAGGCGATGGCAGTTGTGCCGAAGTCAGTTGGCAATGGCTAGGCATCAGTATCCCAGGCTGGGTCGTGATCGGCTGTTTACCGCTTTTAGCGCTGCAATGGCTTATCTTGCGCCGCCGGACCCTGTAAGCCTTAACGTTCCTCGTTCCACGCTATGCTATCGCTGCAGCACCTTTCGCTCCGAAGACACGGCAAGTTGCTGATTGAGCAAGCCAACTTTACGATTTATTCGGGCTATAAAGTGGGTTTGGTCGGCGCCAATGGGTCAGGAAAGACCAGCCTATTCAAACTGATCCTCGGTGAACTAGACGCCGATCAAGGGCGACTTGAATTCCCACCGGCAACACGAATCGCACACATGGCCCAGGAGGTTCGTGCCTCATCGTTAGCCGCGGTTGCGTATGTTCTGGAGGGCGATACCGCCCTTTCGAAGGTGACCGCCAACATTCAAGCGGCAGAGGCAAACGATCAATTTGATCAAATCAGTGCGCTCTATGAACAGTATGCGGATTTGGACGGATACACCGCCCGGTCGCGAGCCGAGCAACTTCTGCTAGGACTCGGGTTTCAAACCACCGACTTTGAACAGCCCTTGTCCTCTTTCTCAGGCGGCTGGCGAGTGAGGCTCAATCTCGCGCGAACTTTAATGGCGCCGAGTGATCTACTGTTGCTCGATGAGCCAACCAATCACCTGGACCTGGACGCGATCTTCTGGCTTTCGGATTGGCTCAAGCGGTTTGAAGGAACCTTGATCATTATTTCTCACGATCGTGATTTCTTGGATGACTGTACCAGCCACACAGCGTTCCTTCATGATCAAAAACTTGGGCTCCACAGCGGCAACTATTCAACCTTTGAACAAGTCAGAGCCCTTCAGCTCGAGGACCAGGCAAAACAGTACGACAAACAACAACGAACCATCGCGCACATGGCTGATTATGTCCGCAGATTTCGGTACAAAGCCACCAAAGCCAAGCAAGCGCAGAGTCGCCTGAAAGCGATTGAGCGTTTGGTCAAGGTTGCCCCAGTCCACGAGGCATCGCCTTTCCGTTTCGAGTTCCCCCATGCCGATAAAGTGTCGGATCCACTCTTGCGCCTTGATGACGTGAGCATTGGCTACGATCGACCCTTAGTCAAAGGCATCCGCTTCCATTTATCACCCGGGGACCGAATTGGATTACTCGGTGTCAACGGCGCCGGAAAAACAACCCTCATTAAGTCTCTCATTGGAATCCTGCCTCTACTTGAGGGCGAGCGACTCGTGGGTCATCATTTGCAAGTAGGCTACTTTTCACAACACCAGGTTGATGATTTAGACCTGGATCGTTCGCCGCTGTCGCAGCTTCAGGATTTAATGCCGTCCGCTGACGAACTTTCCTTGAGAAAGTTTCTGGGTGGCTTCAATTTCCAGGGTGATCGAGTCCACGAAAAACCAAGGGCATTTTCGGGCGGTGAAAAGGCTCGTTTGGCGCTAGCGTTGGTTGCCTTTCTCAAGCCTAATGTGCTGCTGTTTGATGAACCCACCAATCACTTGGACATGGACATGCGGCAAGCGTTAGCCAATGCCATGAATGCGTTTCCTGGCGCCATATTGTTAATTTCCCATGATCGATTTTTGCTCAAAAGCACAGTCGAGGAATTCGTTAAGATTGAGCAAGGCGCGCTCGTCCCATTCGAGCACGACTTAGATGACTATCGAAATTTATTGTCGAAACCCCCTTCGCCCAAAGTAGACCCCCCTACCGATGCGATCCCTTCTCAGCCCGAATCAAAAGCCGATCATCGACAAGCAAGACAACTGCAAACAAGAATGAATACGCTCATGAGCCGTATCGATCGTTTATCCGCAAAGCTCAAGGACGTTGAGGCAGCGCTGGCAGATCCGGATTTGTATGCTTGTGCTGATCATCCTGACCTTCAGCAACTGCTCAGAAATCAATTGGGGTTGATTGAGGACATTGAGGCCAAGGAGCAAGAGTGGCTTGGATTATCACAGCAACTTGAGACGATTGGGGAAAGGTGAGGGTCAAACGCGACTCAGATCCCTGCACTATAATGACTTCGGTTTCACCCTAAAGGAGAGCACCATGCGAGCGTATCCGGCTTCTAGGCCACGGCGACTTCGTCGAACAGATTCCAGCCGCCGCCTCGTCAGAGAGACTTTGCTGACGCCCTCTGATCTTATCTATCCAGTTTTTTTAATTGAGGGCGAGAATACCCGAGAGCCAGTGGCATCCATGCCAAAGGTTTCTCGTCTGACGATTGATTTATTTCTCGAGGAAGCCGCAGAGTGTGCCGACTTAGGTATTCCGGTGATGGCGATTTTCCCCGTCGTTCCAACAGACAAAAAGGACCTGGAGGGACGCGAGGCCCACAACCCGAGGGGTCTCGCTCAACGGGCGATCGCTGCGCTCAAAGCACAGCGCATTAACATTTCTATCATGGCGGACGTTGCGCTGGACCCTTTTACCAGCCATGGCCAAGACGGTGTGATCAATGAGCACGGGTATGTTCAAAACGACGTGACGATTGACGTTTTGGTCAAGCAAGCCCTGTCTCAAGCGGAAGCAGGCGTTGATATCGTAGCCCCATCAG
>CAYZUV010000042.1:5539-14883 GCA_964481245.1 uncultured Pseudomonadales bacterium | reverse complement strand
TCGCCGTCTCACGCAATTGAAGGGCGTTCATTTCGCCGAGGCCTTTGAATCTTTGCACCGATATCTTGCCCTTGAACTTCTCTTCGGCTAAGCGAGCGAGGACGTGCTCTCTTTCGGCCTCATCCAGCGCGTAATGCACATCCTTCCCAGCATCGATCCGATAAAGAGGTGGCATAGCAACAAACACGTGGCCATGGCTGACAAGCGCTGGAAAATGCTTAACGAACAGCGCAATCAAAAGACTCGATATGTGCAGCCCATCTGAATCCGCGTCCGCAAGAATGCACACCTTGCCGTACCTTAAGCCTGACAAATCATCAGAGCCGGGGTCCATACCCAAGGCTACGGAAATGTCGTGGACCTCCTGGGAAGCAAGAATTTCTGAGGAGTCTACTTCCCAGGTGTTCAAAATCTTACCCTTCAAGGGCATCACCGCTTGAGTTTCACGGTCTCTTGCCTGCTTGGCCGACCCTCCCGCTGAATCGCCCTCCACAAGAAAGAGTTCGCCAGCCATGACGTCCTGACAAGAACAATCGGTGAGTTTCCCGGGAAGCGCAGGCCCTGCCGTGACCTTTTTGCGGGTGACCTGCTTACCCGCACGGAGCCTGGACTGAGCATTACTGATCGCCATTTCGGCAAGCCGCTGACCGTCTTCGGTATGTTGATTAAGCCACAGGCTGAAATGGTCTTTGACCGCCGTGGCAACAACGCCGGCGATTTCTCGGCTATTGAGGCGGTCTTTGGTTTGGCCGGCAAATTGCGGATCAAGCATCTTCACCGAGAGCACATAGGCGCAAGATTCCCAAATGTCATCGCCAGTGATCTTCACCCCGCGCGGCAACAAATTTCTGAATTCGCAGAATTCTCGCAGCGCCTCTAGCAGACCTGTTCTCAACCCATTGACGTGGGTCCCCCCAAGCGCGGTGGGAATAAGATTCACGTAGCTTTCATTCAGCGCTTGGCCGGTTTCGGTCAGCCACTGCACCGCCCAGTCAACCGCATCTTTTGAACTTTCTATTTGACCCACGATAGGTTGAGCGGGAAGGGTCTCAAAGCCCTGCATCTCACTCGACAAATAGTCAGCCAAGCCATCTTGGTAAAACCACTCAGTCACGCGTTCTTCATCGGACGCAGTCTCGTCGGTAAAGACGATTTTGAGACCCGGACAGAGCACCGCTTTCGCTCTTAGAAGATGTTTAAGCCGCGAAATGGAAAAACGATGGGAATCAAAGTATTTCGGATTTGGCTTGAATTCGATTCTTGTGCCCGTGCTGCGCTTTCCAATGGATTCCTTAATGGATAGCGGCGACTTCATTTCACCATCTTTGAACGCCATATGGTGTAAATGTCCATCTCGTTTGACGAACACCTCAAAACGCTCAGACAAGGCATTGACCACCGAAACACCCACCCCGTGGAGCCCGCCTGAATAGCGATACTGGTCATTATTAAATTTAGCGCCCGAGTGAAGACGTGTGAGGATCAGCTCAACCCCAGATACCTTCTCCTTTTTGTGGATATCGACCGGCATGCCTCGACCGTTGTCACTGATGGACATCGCTTGATCTTTAGATAGCACCACTTGAATTTCATTGGCATGCCCGGCCAATGCTTCATCGACGCAGTTATCGATAACCTCTTGAGCCAGATGGTTGGGTCTTGTGGTGTCGGTGTACATACCGGGTCGCTTGCGAACCGGCTCTAAGCCCTCGAGAACTTCAATCGCATCCGACTGGTAACTTTTCGCCATGGTTTAATCAATTCCCGACCCAAATTCGCGCTTGCAGGACATCAAACCCTGTTTTTTCTCGCGAGCCCCTTAAGAAAAATATCGAGACGACGCCTCTCGCGACAAGATGAGAGGCGACCTTACTTTTCGACGACGGGATTATAACGAGGTGCCAAGCAATGGCGAACACTTAAGAGATAGAAATCGGCTCAATCGCCGCACCATGAGACAGACACAGGGTCAAAAACTCACCCAGCAAGTGGTTTACCTGGGACTTCTCATCGGGTTGATGATGATCTGGATTGGGGAGGGTATACACTTGCCGCAGTTTTTGAGCCTTGCCCACTCGAAGCACTTCGGCTGTTGCAAGATCGTGATAGACCCGAACCTCAAAGCGTGGCCAGGTTAGCCACTTGAGCCCTAAATTCAGTTGATCGAGTTCAATCGCAAGCGTGGCCGTATACTTGGCTCGCTCAAGCACCTGGATATTGACCTGCGCATGATGATGATCGCTCAGCAAGCCAAATCGACATTCATCGGTCTCATCGCGCTGGGCGAAAAGCTGCTGAATACGGATGTAGTTCGCATCACAGGCGGCCATATCCCTACTCAGGTTTGGCACGTACCGTCTTCGCTTAGAACGATCCACTCAGCTTACTCATAGGTTTTAAGGTTTCCGCCAAAAAGCTTAGCACGAAGCGGTTGAGAAGCGATCCGCCCTTTCAAATTAAAAGATCGGTGATTCTCTCTTTCAACGAATCGCGGACCGCTCTAAAACCAGCTTTCACTTCTTCGTGAGTACCGGTGAAAGCCGCAGGATCCGGCGTTGGCCAATGAATTCGCTTCACCCCTTGAGGCAGTGTCGGACAGGCCTCGTCCGCGTGCCCGCAGACCGTGATCACTAGAGTCGCCCAGTCAATCATCGCGCTATCAATGACGGAGGATTGATGTTGACTGATATCAATGCCGACTTCGGCCATCATTTCCACAGCTGTGGCATTCAGTCCATGCGCTTCGATGCCCGCCGATTGAACATCACATACATCGCTTCTTAGGGCGCGTAACCACCCCTCCGCCATTTGAGAGCGACAGGCATTACCCGTACACAACACCAAGATATTCGTTTTCATCGCTGATCCTGTTAGGAAG
Source organism: uncultured Pseudomonadales bacterium (assembly GCA_964481245.1). Lineage (GTDB taxonomy): Bacteria > Pseudomonadota > Gammaproteobacteria > Pseudomonadales > Azotimanducaceae > UBA9926. The sequence goes on along the minus strand of CAYZUV010000042.1, from coordinate 12,005 downwards.
GCTCAAGCAAGCCCTTGTCTTGCAACGCTCGAATGGTTCTTTCAAGGGCGCCTGTTTCTTGACGAACAACTGAAAGGGCTCTCTGTCTTAGCGCCTCAGCCCGATCGGGTTGATTGAGGAGATGAGTCGCCTCGCTCGCCAAGGATTGGCTGTCGGAGACCTGAATCATCGCGCGTTCCGTTAGAAACGCGTCCGCCATGGATTCAAAGTTGTAAAGCGATGGTCCGACGATAATAGGGCAGCCCACCAGCGCGGCCTCCATGAAATTGTGCCCTCCGTGAGGAACAAGTGATCCACCGACGAAAGTTAAACTCGCAAGTCCATACCACGTCAAAAGTTGACCCATCTCATCCAGAACCAAAACATCGGCGGCTTGGTCTAACCGAGGGTCACTCGTTGAGCACGTGCGCCACCCTGCAGTTTGCGCCTCCTCGAGAAGCGTCTGCGCACGCGTCACATGACGAGGTGCTAAAACCAGCCGTAGCGATTCAAAGGACTGTCTTAAGATCTTGAACGCTTCTAGGCATTGCGCGTCTTCCCCTGGGTGCGTACTGGCTGCCAAAAAGATGGGCGCGGTCCCCAGCGTAGACTGTTTCTCTTTTATCCGGACTGGCAGATCCTCGGGTAGCGATGCATCAAATTTAATCGACCCTAGGGTTTGTACCTGTTGACTGTTCGCACCAAGCGCCAAAAACCGTTCGCGGTGGGCAGGGCTCTGGCAACCAATCAATGCAAACCGGAGGAGCGCTGGCTTGATGAGTCCTCTGATCCGCGCGTAACGCTGATAGGACTTATCTGACAGTCGTCCGTTGATCAAGGCAGCAGGCACCCTCCTTTGTTGCAGGGATTCCAACCAGCCCGGCCAGATCTCGGTTTCCATAAAGAGGGCCAAACGGGGACGCACCTGGCTCAGAAAAGTTGCTACGCAGACCCAAGTGTCATAAGGGGAATAAGCCATGCGGACCTTGTTCCCATAGAGTCGTTGAGCAGCTTCACGGCCGGCAGGGGTCGACACCGTTAAAAAAATCGTCAGTCCCTGCGCATGCAGCGCGCGCACCAATGGTTCTGCCGCGATCGTTTCTCCAGCCGACACCGCGTGAAGCCAGACATCAACCTTTTGGGTTGATTGCACTCTGCCAAAGCGCTCACCTAGGTGCCTCCGATAGGCGGGTTCCGCAAGAGAACGAATCAACAATCGACCGATAGCGACGGGAAGGAGCAGGAGAATCAACAGGCGATAGAGCAGCATGGCGTGGCTCGAATCAAAGCTCTCTTAAAGCCGAAACACTTTAACACACGTCGGTTCGCGCGCCTGCGGCATTCGGCCTAAACTAGCCGCGCAGAAGACACCGAACCTATGACCATGAAGACGCCCCACCCCGGGACCCAAACCGCACCGCTGAGCCATAGATTTTTCTGGCTATTGCTACGAGGGATTACTCGGCTCAGTTATCGGCACCAAAAAGGGTTAAGCCGGATACTCAGCAGCCTGGCGCCTACCATCGCCCGGCGGCGAATCCGGATCGTTCGAACCAATTTAAGACTCTGCTTCCCGGATATGTTGGATGACGCTTTGGCGCAACGGGTCAAAGACGTCACCTTTTCAACTATTTTGGGACTCCTTGAGACCTTAACCGCCTGGGTCCGACCAGATCGCGTCGATGGCAACAAATTGACCATCGAAGGCTTGGAGCTGCTCACCGACCCTCGACGCCCTGATCAAGGCGTTTTGTTAGTCGGTATGCATTTCGCGACGCTGGACATGATCGGTGCACTGCTGGGTCAATACGTTGATTTTGATGTCATGTACAAACCGAGTCGCCAACCCTTCGTGGAAGCGCTGATGCGCTACGGGCGCGGGCATTACTTCGATGGGGTAATACCCCAAAACAATGTTCGGGAGGTGATCAAACGACTTAAGGCAGGACGTATTGTCTGGTACGCCCCGGATCAAGACTACGGCGCCAAGCAGAGCGTCTTCGCTCCCTTTTTCGGCATCCCAGCAGCCACGATCACTGCGACCAGTCGACTCGCAACCATGACGGGAGCAAAAATTGTTTTCATGAGCCACTTCCGTCAAGCGCCCGATGGTTATTTCCTGAATTTACAACCACCCCCTGAAGCCCTGCCCACAGGTAGTGATTTGAAGGATGCTGAGATCATGAATCGCATCATTGAGTCGGAGGTAAGGAAGGCACCGGACGAATATTGGTGGGTTCATCGGCGATTCAAGTCAGCACCTGAGGGCGGTCGCCGTGATCTCTACGCCTCAAAACATTAATTATTCGAATTTGATGAAGGCACCGCTCGCAAGACCTCAGCAATGGTCGTCTCGCCCGCGATGATTTTTTGTGCGCCACTCTCGGCGAGTCGCTGCATGCCTTCGTCACGTGCCGTTTGACGAACCAAATCAATATCGGTCTGTTCGGTGATGAGCGCCTTAATTGCTGGCGACAGGGTGAGCAGTTCATAGATGCCGGCCCGGCCTCTAAATCCAGTGTCCCGGCATTGCTCGCAACCTTTGGGCGCGCGGCAGCCGTCCAACTCACTTGATGGCACCTCACGGCCCGCGAGCGCGGATAAATCCTCGGCATCCACAGCGCCGGGCATCGCACAATGTTCACACAACGTTCGAACCAGGCGCTGCGCCATCACACCCAGCACGGTCGCTTTAATGAGATAAGGCGGCACCCCCAATTCAAGCAGTCTGGTAATCGCACTTGGCGCGTCATTGGTGTGCAGAGTAGAGATCACCAGGTGCCCAGTCAGCGCCGCTTGAATGGCCATCTCTGCCGTCTCTAAATCTCGGATTTCACCCACCATAATGATGTCCGGGTCTTGCCTCAGGAGCGCCCTTACCCCCTCCGCAAACGTGAGGTCGATGTTATGTTGCACTTGCATCTGATTGAACGACGACTCAACCATTTCGATTGGATCTTCGATTGTGCAAACATTCACCGATTCGGTCGCGAGCTGTTTGAGGCTGGTATAAAGCGTGGTGGTTTTACCAGACCCTGTGGGGCCGGTTACGAGCACAATGCCATTGGGTTGGCTAACCAGATGTTCCCAGATCCTTTGCTCATCAGCGCTGAATCCCAACTCGGCAAACGATTTAACTAGTATTGCGGGATCGAAAATCCTGAGCACCATTTTTTCGCCGTGCGCGGTGGGTAACGTTGACAGTCTGAGTTCAACTTCACGACCCTCTTGAGAGCGCGTTTTTAATCGACCATCTTGAGGCCGGCGCTTCTCAGCTACATTCATCCTCCCCAACGTTTTTATTCTAGAGACCACGGCCGTAATGATGCTCATGGGGAGTTCATAGACCGTATGAAGCACCCCATCAATTCTGAATCGCACCGCCCCTTTTTCCCGCCTGGGCTCTATATGGATGTCACTTGCCCGTTGGCTAAATGCGTATTGAAGCAACCAATCAACGATGTTGACGATGTGAGTGTCATTGGCCTCCATGCCATCGAGCTGGCCTAGCTCCAACATCTGCTCAAGATTACTGAGGCCGCTGATGGCCGCTCCGCTCGCTGACGCTTTTTTCACGCTTCGTGCGACGGCATAAAATTCTTTGGTGTACCTTCGAATGTCGGCTGGGTTGGCAATCAAGCGATGAATCATTTTCCCTGGTTGGCTCTGCTCAATCAGAGCCTCCCAACTGGATACTTCGGGTTCCGCGGTCACAACATGCACACTGTGAGGATCCACCGAGACACAGAGAATTTGATGACGCTCAGCGAATTCGCTGGACATGACGCTGGTTACTTGCTGGGTATCAATTTTTAAGGGATCGATGTGAAAGTAGGTCTGCTGGTAACGCTCGCTTAGCCACCGTGTCAGGCGATCCAGTGACAGGGTCTCACCCGGGCTTTTCAGGTCCGGTGGTCCGGCGTCAGCAATCAATTCCAGCGGATGCCAAAGACGCTGCGCTGACGTTCTGGATTTCAGGCGAATGCGGTCGGCTTCGCTCTCATCAAGTCGCCCCTGGGCAATCAGATCTTGTAGCAGATCGGTCAAATTCAGCTTTATGTCTAAGGCAGCCATAGCGTCCTCTTTCGCGTTGGATTCGTTGTTTTAAGCACCATGTGCATAAGGACGATGCTTTTCGCTACCCAGCCCAAGACATGTCGGTCCTTTCCTTTGATCTGAGCGTTTGCGTGCATTTGACGTTCAATCCAGGGATTTTCGCGCATTTAGCAACACCAAGCGTATAATAGCTTCCTCACACTCTGCACGATTTGTCATGGCCGAGGCTATCGATCCTATCAAGTGGTTCCGCCGCGCATCCCCCTATATCTATCTGCATCGTCAGAAAACGTTTGTGCTGTGCGTTGATCAGGCCGCGATGCGAAGTCCCAATTTCAATAACGTCTTGCGGGACGTAACCTTACTCCACGCGCTCGGCGTGCGCATCGTGCTCGTACACGACTTGGAAACACCTGAATTTGTTGAAGAGCAAACCGGGCACCAGGCGCCCATCGCAAACGAGAGCCAACTCTCCGAGCTCATGGCGAACATAGGCGGTGCGACCCATCAAGTGATCGCTTCGCTCTCCGCCAATGCCCATCACGCATCTCCTTTTTATAGTGATCTTGTCGCTTGCACCGGGAATTTCATTAGAGCGCAGCCGCTGGGCGTCATGGGGGGTCATGACCAAGGCTTTAAAGGCAAGCCCCGCAAGGTCAATAAGAGCGCCATCGCGGCGCTACTGGATGATGATATGTTGGTGGTGATCCCGCCGGTGGGATATGCCTTGACCGGCGAGACCTTTATCTTAAATTGCCAAAGTTTGGCTGGCGAGGTCGCAAAAGCGCTACACGCAGACAAACTCATTTATTTTCTGCCCTCGCACGGTCTAGTCGATGATGCGGGCCACCGCATCAGTGAACGATCGACCACGCAATTAGAGGACGACGATGACTCGCTCGCCTCGGGCATCAAACAGGGGATCAAGTCTGCGCTGACCGGTCAATCCAATCGTTGTCACCTCGTGAGCTATGCCCATGACGGGGCGCTGTTAGAGGAGCTCTTCACGATGACTGGTTCGGGCACCATTGTAACGCCAGGTCCGGCGGTGATTCGATCTGCGGTCGCGGAAGACGTTGAAGCTATGCTCGAACTCATCCGTCCGCTCGAACGGTCTGGCGCGCTGATTGAACGATCCAGGGACGATCTGGATCAGAACCTCGCGGATTATCTGGTGGTCGATTTAGAGGGTCAGCTCATCGGTTGTGGTGCGCTCCATGAGTTCGGGGACACCGCGGAAATCGCCAGTCTGGCCACAGACCCTCATCATCGAGATCAGGATTATGGCGAACGCCTGCTGAGTTCCCTCCTACATCGAGCGATGCAACGAGGCGTTAAAGCCGTGTTTGTCCTGACCACCCAGACTGAGCATTGGTTTTTAGAACGGGGATTTATGCGAGCTGAAAAAGATCACCTGCCAGCACCCAAACTCGCAAAATATAACTCGCAACGGAATTCTAAAGTGCTCATCCGCCCTCTTTAGGCGATGCATTAACCTAACTTCGAATTTCACCGGAGCGTTCCTGAACGAAACGCACAAGCGACTTCACATGGGCGACCGGCGTCTCCGGGATAATGCCGTGTCCTAAATTAAAGATGTGTCCAGGCTTTTGCCCCACTTCTAAGAGCAATCGTTCCGCCTCATCGAGAACTGCACGCTCCTCAGCTAGCAGCGCAATTGGATCAAGATTACCCTGCACGGCCTTAACCTCTAGCGCCTCCCATGTCGACTTAAGCGGAGCACGCCAATCGAGCGCCATGACTTCAGCGCCGCAGGTCGCCATGTCAGGCAGTAACGAAGGATTACCCGTTCCGAAATGGATGATCGGCACAGTACCCTGAATGGCTTTGATGACTCGAGACGAATGAGGTAGGACGAACCGCTGATACTCAGAGACTCCAAGCGCTCCGACCCAACTGTCAAACAACTGCATCGCCTGAACGCCAGCGGCGATTTGCACCCGGGCATAATCGATCACCGCGTCCGAGATCTTACTCATCAGTTGGTGCCACGCATCAGGATGGCTATACATCAATTTTTTTACATGGGTGTAATTACGCGAGCCTTGGCCTTCAATCGCATAAGAGGCGAGGGTAAACGGCGCACCCGCAAACCCAATCAAAGGGATATTTGAGGGCAATTCACCGCGAATGAGCTGGATTGCCTCCACAATATACGGCATCGATTCTTGCGCTGGCGGCGTTGTGATGGCATCAATCTGCGTTAGAGTTCGGATGGGATTGCTAATTGACGGCCCGAAGCCCGCAATGTAATCGAGATCGAAGCCCAGCGGTTCGAGAATCGGCAATAAATCGGCAAACAAGATGGCCGCATCGACCCCCAAAATTCGCTGAGCGTCGCAGGTGACCTGCGCGGCGAGGTGCGGCGTTTTGAAAAAATCTAAGCTGGGCGTTTCACCTTTGACCTCAT
>CAYZUV010000042.1:2319-5439 GCA_964481245.1 uncultured Pseudomonadales bacterium | reverse complement strand
GCGAGGTGCGGCGTTTTGAAAAAATCTAAGCTGGGCGTTTCACCTTTGACCTCATGGTATTCCTTCATGTATCGGCCCGCCTGTCGATTCAGCCAGATCGGCGTGTACGGCGTAGGTTCGCCACGGCAGGCTTTCATAAAAACAGCGTCTTGAAGTTCTTGAGTCATGCTTTTGTCCTGATCGCGGGCGCATTATATCGTTAACCGGCAGCCCAAGGTGGTCGCAGCCGCGCAATCAACATTTCGGTTTCAAGGCCCCTAGGTTTGAAAGGAGTCCAAACGGCTGCCGAGCAGCATTCACCGGCCAACTGCCCGAGTTGATTTGAAATCAACGTTTCATCGGCATTTGCTGCCGTGCAAAGCCTCGATGCCACGTTGATCGTAGTTCCTGCAGCCGTGAAGTGACTACGTGCTTGGCCTCCAAATCGACCAAAAAGGCCATTCCCCGCGTGAATACCAATTCGAAGCGCAGGCATTCTAAGCGGGGCTGGATTCGCCATAAATAGTGGGTTGGCTGAGGTTGGCGCGCCTTGCGCGCGATGAAGCTGATGCAGTCGATCAGCCAAGCGGAGCGCCGCCAAAGCCTGAGCGCTGTGACTGACGCCATCTTCGGGGGGTGCGTGAAAGATGACCATCAATCCATCACCCGTGAATTTGTCTAACAACCCTCCTTCCTGAAGAACCAATGCATTCACTTGATTCAAATAGGTGTCTAACCAATCGGCCAATTCACGCTCAGCCAGCTGATCACTCCAAGCAGTAAAACGGCATATATCGGAAAACAAGACAATCAGATGGGTTCGCAGATGGACATCACCAGCCTCACGGAGCAGATTTTTATCCGGCAAAAACTTTGAGACTTTTGCATGATGATCGAGCAGTTGATAACGCTTCGCCTCTGCGCCTTTGTGCCGATGCCCGAGTCTCAGTGCCCAGCCACAGGCCAATACACCTAAGGACAACAAATAGGTCACGGCAAACACAAGCATTATCGTTTCGCCCACCGATAGATTTGACCACGTGGCCTCAAGCCAGGCCCTCTGGCTAAGCAGTCCAATCAAGAGCATCAATCCACTCGCGGCAAATCCTAAGGACCGCACCGGCAAGCACACCGTCACCGTTGAGACCATGAGCAGTATGACAAGCACAGCCATACCAGGCGCCAGTAAGCCCTGGCTTACTATCAGCGTGAGCAGACCACTGTCGATCGTCAAACACACACCAACTGTCATCGGCACCCGGTTCGAGCGCATCAGCAATACATAGAGAAGATGTGGATAGGAAAAAAGAAACGGCGCAGCCTTTGACGCTACGGCTGCTTCAGACGGAGCAAGTTGTACGACAAGCGCAAGCGCTGTAAACGCCATTCCCCTTGCTGGATAAAGGCGCGTGTGAAAGTGCCTGGAGGCCTGCATACCGAGCACTTTGACACGGCTGAGTGAGCACGGACCAGCGGCTCAAACTATCGTTGGTGTGCGCTATGACGCTTCCTCATCAAGCGATACCAAGGGGATTGCCCTATCCACGATCTGTTCGGCTTCATAATCTATACCGGGCACGCTGAACCCGTGCATATGGAGAAACGCCGCTTTGTAACCAGCGAAATCCGTGAACTCATGAAGGTTGGCTTCACTCACTTTCGACCAATGCTCACGAACATAGCTCTGAGTCTCCTCCGCCATCTCGAGTTCATCCATTCGCAAGCGCCCCTCGTCATCTCGGCGCTGGCCCTCCTTGAGGAACAACTGCGTTCGGAACAATCGATCAACCTGCTCGATGCAGCCTTCATGCGTCCCATTGGCTTTCATCGCCTTGAACAGGAGCGACAGATAAAGGCTCATTCCTGGAATGGCGGAGGCCGCTTGGGTCAACAACCCTTTCATGACGACGACTTCCGCTTTCCCCGCCAGTGATGCCAATTGTTCATTCAGTCGAGCGGCCGTCCGATCCAAGTCCTCTTTAGCGCGACCGATCGTTCCGTGATAGTAAATGGGCCAAGTCACCTCACTGCCTAGGTATGTGTAGTTGGTCGTGATGCAGCCCTCTGCAAGGCAACCCGCATGAGAGAGCGCCGTTATCCAATCTTGCCAATCCTCACCGCCCATGACTTGGACCGTATCAGCAACCTCTTGATCGGTTGCTGGATCGAGGCTGATTGACCGAATTTCCTCGGAATTGAAATCAATCGTGGCGCCCGAAAACGCAGCGCCAATCGGTTTTAACGTGCTCCGAACCGTTTCACCGGACGCCAGGGTTCGGGCTGGCGCCGCAAGGGAGTAGACAACCAAATCGACTTGTCCCCAATCGGCCTGAATTTCTCTTATGACTGATGCCTTCATCTCAGTCGAGAAGGCGTCCCCGTTAAAATTCTTACAGTAAAGCCCCCTCCTCTCTGCCTCTTCCGTAAAGGCCGCGGTTTTATACCAGCCTGGGGAAGCGGTTCGAGCCCCTTTCGCGGGTCGTTCAAAAAAAACACCCATTGTCTGCGCGCCGCACCCCATCGCAGCAACGATTCGACTGGCGAGTCCGTAGCCGCCCGAAGCCCCAATCACCAACACCCGTTGTGGCGCACCGGAAATAGCACCTTGATTTTCAACCACCTGGATTTGCTGATGAACCTCTGCAGCACAACCCTCAGGGTGCGCGGTCGTGCAGAGAAACCCTTTTATTTTTGGTTCAATTTTCATCGTGGACCCTCCTTGGATCGATCTCGACTGTCCTTCCCGACGACTTCGGCTTTAAACGCTTAGGTTGGCTTGCGAATCAACATCAGGTAAAGCCCGAATAATATCATTGGGATACAGAGAATTTGTCCTTGCGTCATCCAGCCAAAGGCCATAAACCCCATGTGTGCATCCGGAAGACGAAAAAACTCTGTGCAAAACCTCAGGCAGCCATAACCTAACAAAAACGCACCGGACAGTGCGCCGACTCTCGATGTTCGCCAGCTCACGAGCCACACGAAACCCAGCAAGAACGGACCTTCTGCCAACATCTGATAAAGACTTGATGGGTGCCTGGTCACAAAATCTCCAGGATAAATAAGGCCCCAAGGTACCTCTGTTATTCGGCCAGGCAGCTCTGCATTGATGAAATTGCCGATGCGGCCACAAGCAAGACC
>CAYZUV010000042.1:0-2219 GCA_964481245.1 uncultured Pseudomonadales bacterium | reverse complement strand
ATCTGCCAGCACAAAAAAAAGGCGAGAAGATAACTGATGGCATACCAGTGAATATTAACCTGCCCGAACAAAGACAGAGCGACGGGATCGATATCTGGGTATCTCATAAGCTCATCCATCCATATGATCAAGTTCAATGCAGCGTAGGTCACGGGCGTAGTCGCCCGGATCTTCCTTCTTTAGCAGCACGCCGTGCTTTGATATGCTCGGGCCACCCTCTACTTTCCAGAGATCAAATCCGCACTATGTGTCTCATTGCATTTGCATACCAGCCAAACATCGATCATCAATTGGTGGTAGCAGCAAATCGAGACGAGTTTCACGAACGTCCAACTGCCCAAGCTTCATTCTGGCCAACAGCACCCAATATTCTCGCGGGCCGCGATCTCCGGGGTGGGGGAACTTGGATGGCGGTCGATCGCGCAGGCCGCTTCGCTGCGCTCACTAATTATAGCGAGCCTGTTCCAGATCCGCTGCCGTCGACCACCCGAGGCGAATTAATTACCAATTTCCTGACTGGGAATGTATCCGCTGAGGAATATCTGGCATCAATTACGGACCGCGCTCAAGATTATCGAGGCTTTAATCTGTTACTGATGGACCACACAGGCTTCTTTTATTTCAATAATCGGTTAAACCTGTCAAAACGACTCTCACCCGGGTATTACGCATTGTCTAATCGCTACTTAGATTGCGATTGGCCCAAGGTGACTTTCACGCGCGGTGCCATCGAAGCAGCATTAAGCGAACCGGAAGCATTAACGCTTGAAACGCTACTGGCAATGATGCGGAGCAATGATGCTAATGCGCCTCACAGCGATCCATTCATTACCGATGGTCACTACGGCACGCGGGCAACGACCGGGGTGATCATCCAGGCATCTGGGGTGATCAACTTTAAAGAGCAGGTTTTTCACCGTCACGGACAACGGGGCGACGCTACCGCTTTCTCCTTTCCCGTTGCCGCCCCCCCGGACCGCGAATCAGGGACCCAAGACCCTCTCGCCTAAAGACTCGATCAACCTTAGCTTTGACAGCCTCTGAGGTATCGAGCTTCAACACAGCCTCGAGGGTCTGCTGCGCGACCTCAAGGCTGATGGTCGATAAAGCCTTCTTGACGGGTAGCAGATTGGTCATGTTCATTGACAGCACGGGGTAACCCATGGCCATCAGGAGCAGCGCTGCTTCTGGATGGCCAGCCATCTCACCACAAATCCCAACGCCCTTGCCCATCCGCAAAGCAACCTTAGCCACATGATTTAACGCATGAAGCACCGACGGATGAAATTCCTGGAATAATTTAGCCACTTGTGGGTTGTTGCGATCCACTGCCAACATATATTGCACAAGGTCGTTGCTACCTACAGAGAGGAAATCCACTCGCTCTAAAATCGCCTCCGCCTGATAAACCGCCGCTGGGACTTCGATCATCACGCCCACTTCGGGCATCTTGACTTCCGCACCCTCCTCTGTGACTTCACGGTAACACTGATCGATCAGACGCTTAGCCGCATCCACCTCACTCACGCTGCTAATCATCGGCAGCATGATCCGTAGATGGCATCGAATTCCCTCGCTCGCTCGGATCATCGCTCTAATTTGCGCGATGAAAATCTCCGGGTGATCGAGTGAAACACGAACACCTCGCCAACCAAGAAACGGGTTGTCCTCCTGAATGGGGAAGTAAGGCAGAGACTTGTCCCCACCGATGTCGAGCGTGCGCATTGTCACGGGTCGTGGCGAGAACGCTTCAAGATGCGCTCTGTAAATTTGTCGCTGCTCCTCTTCAGTGGGAAAGGTATCACTCGACATAAAGTGAATTTCCGTTCGGTAGAGACCCACGCCCTCCGCACCGCGATCCAGCGAACGCGCCGCATCATCGAGCAATCCCGTGTTCACCCAAAGCCTTGTGCGATGACCATCGGGTGTTCGACATTTTTGGGGCGCAAGCAGCTCGAGTTCCTTCGTGAGGGTAAGTTCTTCAGTCTTAAGGCGCGCATACAAATCCCGTTGTGCTCTGCTCGGTGACGTAATGACTGCGCCTTGTTGGCCGTCAACAATCAGGCTGCCGCCATCAATGAGGGCCATGGGCAAGTCCTTGACACCCATTACCGTCGGGATGCCCATGGCTTCTGCCAAAATCGCTAAGTGGGAATTCACGGACCCTCGACCAGAAACCAGTGCGAGTAGACGCTCTCGCGGCACTCTCGCAATGTCTG